>JAFYVO010000132.1 GCA_017549085.1 Thermoguttaceae bacterium | reverse complement strand
TTTCGCGACGACGACCTTTTCGAGGCGGCGGTCCCCCTCGACGCGAACGACCGTGTGCGCCAAGTAAAGCGGAATGTCGAAGTCTTGCAAGCATTGGACGACGTTGCGCGTCAAACCGTTCGAATACGGCATTAACTCGACGACCGCCAATACTTTAGCGTCTTCGAGCGTCAAGCGGCGCGCCATAATGAGGCCGATGTCGCCGGAGCCGAGAATGACGACGCGGCGACCGACTTGCTCCCCTTCGCGGTTGACGTAACGTTGCGCCGCGCCCGCGGTGAAAACGCCGCTCGGACGGTCGCCCGGGACGCCGATCGCGCCGCGGGTGCGTTCGCGGCAACCGGTCGAGAGGACGACTGATTTCGCGCGAATCGTTCGGAAACCGAACGTCGGCGACGCGGCGCGGATAACGAGCGGAGCGTCGACGGCGTCGGAACCGTCTTCGCGAGCGACGTCCAAAACGGTCGCTTCCAACTCGACGGCGATTTCGCGTTGTTTCAGCTCGTCGATAAAGCGCCCGGCGTATTCGGGGCCGGTCAGTTCCTCCTTGAAACGGCGCAAACCGAAACCGTTGTGAACGCATTGGTTAAGAACGCCGCCGAGTTCGTTTTCTCGTTCGAGAATCAAAACGCGTTTTAAACCCGAGTCGAACGCGGCGATGGCGGCGGCCAACCCGGCGGGGCCCCCTCCAACGACAACCAACTCCCAGGGCGCCGCGTCGACGGCGACGGAAGAAGAAGCGCGGAGTGCGTCCGCGTTCGAAGCGGCGGAAAGAGGGGCGCGGTCGGTCATATCGGAGGCCTTTCGGAAGAGGAAATGATTAAAATAGGGGAAATGAGAAAGGTATTTGCGTCGAGGTTCGGACGAAAAGTCCGGAAAATCGACGCGTTCGAAAACGCAAAAAGCGCCGTTTGACCGACGTCGCGGAGACGCGGTCAACGGCGCGAAAATTCGCTAACGGACGAACGAACGGAGAAACGTCAGTTCATCCAAGACGGGTATTGACCCGGTTCCGGAAGTTGCGCGGCGACGACGCTGTGAATTTGCGGCAACGCGGCGACGTCGGCGACGAGTTCCGGCGGAACGACGCCGTCGAGGGCCAAAACGCTGACCGCGTCGCCGTCCGGCGCGTGCAGGTTGCGACCAAGGGTCATATGCGCGATGTTGACGCCGTATTTAGCCGAGGTGGCGCCCAACGCGGCGACGACGCCCGGTTGGTCGGGTTGCGTCGTAACGAGGAGCGCGCCGTCGAGGTGCGCGTCGATACGGAGCTTGTTGTAAAGGATCAAACGCGGAATCGAAGCGCCGAACAACGCGCCCGCGAACGAAATCGAACCTTTGTCCGTTTCAAGTTCGATCGAAATGACCGAGCTGAAATCGCCGATTTTCGCGCTTTTTTCTTCGACGACTTTCAAGCCGCGCTCTTGCATCATCGGCGCCGCGCTGACGACGCTAATTTCTTCGCCCATCACGCCGGTCAGGTAGCCGGAGCAGAACGCCGAGGTAACGAGCGTCGTGTTTTTGCGCGCCAATTCGCCCTTATATTCGATTTTGCAGGTCGAGACGGCGCCCGGCGCGACTTGTTGCGCGAAAACGCCGAGGCGATACGCCAAGTCGAGCGAGCCGTGAAGCTCGGCGAGCGTTTTCGGGTCGAGCGACGAGAAGTTGACCGCTTGACGAATGACGCCGTTTTTCAGGTAGTCGATCAAGAGTTCGACCGCTTCCAACGCGACGTTCATTTGCGCTTCGGCGGTGCTGGCGCCGAGGTGCGGGGTGCAGACGACGTTCGGGCGACCGAAGAGCGGGCTTTCGGTATACGGTTCTTCCGGGTAAACGTCGAGCGCGACGCCGCCGAGTTTGCCGGAGTCGAGACCGCGGACGAGGGCGTCCATATTGTAAATCCCGCCGCGAGCGCAGTTAATCAGGCAGGCGCCTTCTTTCATCGCTTCGATTTCCTTATCGGAAATGAGATTGCGGGTCGCGTCGGTCAGCGGCGTGTGAACGGTCAGGTAGTCGATAATCGGCAAAAATTCCGCGACGGAGTCGTAAAGTTTGACGTCCAATTCTTGCGCGCGAGCGGCGGAGAGGTACGGGTCGAACGCGACGAGCTTCATGTCGAACGCTTTCGCGAACTTGGCGACCGTTTGGCCGATGCGCCCCATCCCGACGATACCGAGCGTTTTGCCGCCGAGTTGGCGACCGGTGAACTTTTTGCGATCCCAACGACCTTCGACGAGCGATTGGTTCGCGGCGCAGGTGTTGCGGCTGAGCGCGAGCATCAACGCGAACGTTTGTTCGGCGGTCGAAACGGTGTTTCCGCCGGGAGTGTTCATCACGACGACGCCGGCGCGGGTCGCCGCTTTGAGGTCGATATTGTCGACGCCGACGCCGGCGCGAGCGATCGCCTTGAGCCGTTTGTTCCCTTCGAGCGCTTCGGCGGTGATTTTGACGCCGCTGCGACAGATCGCGCCGTCGAATTCGGTCAACGTTTGGCGCAGTTCTTCGCCTTTGAGGCCGGTGCGAACTTCGTATTCGAGCCCGGCGTCTTGCATCATTTTCAAACCGTCTTCGGCCAAGGGGTCAAGAACGACAATTTTCGGCATTGGTATTCTCCCGTGTTGCGTTATTCTGGCGGCGCGTCGCCGACTCCCGCTTG
>JAFYVO010000131.1 GCA_017549085.1 Thermoguttaceae bacterium | reverse complement strand
GACGCGTTCCAACGATTCCTCAAAGAAGAGGAGGAGCGGGAGGCGGCAAAGTTGCCCGAAATCGAGGAAAAGGCGGCGCTTGAACACGACGCGGTCGTTCGCCAAATCGAAGCGGCGGCGAGAACGCCGGAGGAAAGGGCGTATCGTATCCGAGTTTTTTACAGAAATTTGGAGGTCGGCGGCGCGCCGCGAACGCCCGAGGAAGAGCCGGAGGCGCGGAAACGGGCGATTTCCAGCGAGGCGAAGCGTTATTTGCGCAAAATTGGGCCGCAACCTGAGGAACGGGCCCGACTTCGCGTCGCGCAAGAAACTTGGCGGTTGATCGAAAGCAAGATTTGGCCGGAACTTAGCGTCGATTGGGAAAACTTGAATCTCGACGGCGCCCGATTCGATTTCCGCCCGGAAGTCCTTTACGACCTCGACGCGCCCGGGCGGGGCTTCGAGAAATTCGGCGGTTACCGCTGGGGGATTCCGGCGACGCTCGACCAGTTGAAGCGAACGAAGTCTTGGCGCGGCAAGACGTTGCGCGGCGCCGACTTTTATCGCGTCTTGACCGCCGCGTCGTTCGCCGGTTGGACGCTCGAAAATTGCCGCTTTTGGGCGGACGAAAGCGGGCAAGGGACGGCGTTCGACGCGGCGTCGAAAGCGCCGGGCGTCGGAGCGGAAAGGCGGCGTCCGGGCGAGCTTTGGGAAGGCGCGGCGGAGGAAAACGCAAACGACGGCGCCAACGTCGGTTACGTCGGTTGCGATTTTGCCGACGCGACGCTGAAAAACGTCCTTTTCGACCGCCGCGCGACGATTACGTTCGCGCAATTCGCCGCGACGCGCAGTTTTAAGGAGGACGAAATCGACGCCGAGTTCCGCTTCCCGCTCGACGGTTGGGACTTCGCCGGGAAAAACGTCGACGCGTTGCGAACCGTCGCGACGATCGCGGCGGAGGTCGCGGCGGAAGCGGAAACGGCGGAAAAACCGGCGGTCGACGAATCGGAGCGCTTCGTTTATCTTTACTTGAAGAAGGCGCAAAGCGAGAAAGCGCAAGAGATATGGAACGCTTGGTCGGAAAAAGTTCGGGCGGCGAAAGCGGAAAACGGGGCGAAGCTCGACGCGTTCGGCTTTTACGAACAAGAACGGAGCCCGGAGGCGCCCGTCAAAGCGACTTGGTCGTCCGAGTATCGCGGAATCCTCGAACGAACTTGGGCGCGCGTCTTCGACGGAACCGTCGAAACGTTGGAGTCGGCGAAAATCGACGTCGATTGGGAAAACTTAAATCTCGACGGCGCAACGATTAGCGAAGCGCCGCGTCGATGCGTTAGCGTTAACGCGGGGGAGGAACCGGAAACTTACGGCGACGCCAAATGCACGCTCTTTTACGACGACGTCGGAAACGTCGAACTCGAATACGGGATTCGGGCGACGCTCGCCGAGTTGCGTCGAACCGTAAACTGGCGCGAAAAAAGACTTAGCGACGCGAACTTTGTGCGCGCTTGTTTCGACGAATCGTTCGCCGGGTGGACGTTGACGAAGTGTTGGTTTACCGCGCTCTTACACGGCGGATTGGGCGGCGTCGAAAGGCGCGACGAATGGTTGAGCCGAAATCCCGACGGTTGCAAGCGCGCCGATTTTACCGACGCGACTCTCGACCGCTGTTACTTTGACGCCGCCGCGGCGATAACGTTCGAACAGTTCGCGTCGACCCGAAGTTTCCGCGAGGATAAGATTTGCGTTCATTTCTATTTTCCGCCGGACGGTTGGAATTTCGCCGGAAAGAATATCGGCGACGTCGACTTCGGCCCTTATCGGAACGAAATTTCCTATTTGAAGCGGCGCGCGAAGCTCGACGGCGCCCGATACGAGCCGACGTCGAAGGTTTATCCGGCGCTTCCGGAGGCGATTTGGCGCAACTCCCGCGCTTGCAAGGAGAAAGACTTGGCGGGCGCGACGTTTTACTCGACGCTCGGCGGCGGCGATTTCTCCGGGTTCGATTTGACCGGCGCGACGATGCGGGGCGTTCGCGTCAAAAACCTCGACGGCGCGACGATTCGCGGGCTGAAAGTCGTCGCCGGAACCAACTACGGCAATTCGGATCGGGAACGAATCGAGTTTCGGCGCCAACACGAATACGGCAAGATAACAAAGGAAGCGATTTGCGCGACGAAAAGCTGGCGCGACAAGGACTTGCGCGACGTCGAGTTCAACTGGTTTTACGACCTGACCGGCGTCGACTTCTCCGGTTGCGACCTGCGCGGCGCGACGTTCCGCTTCGCGAAGGGGTACGGCAACGAGCTGGAAAAAGCGCCGTTCTTTGAAGACGTCGACTTTACCGACGCGAAAATCGACGGTTGCCGATTTGAGGTCTTCGCGAAAGAGGACGAGCGGAGTTGGCCGACGCTCGAGCAGATTATGTCGACCGAAACTTGGAAATCGGGCGACTTAGAACGCTTGAAGACGTGCGTCTTGCCGGACGAAGCGCAAAAAATCGTCGACCGCCGGATTTTCGAAGCGAGCCCGGAGTTCGCCGCGAAGGATTTTAGCGGGAAAGAAATTAAGTTCCGCGATATGTCCGATTGGGATTTAAGCGGTTTAAATTTAACGGGTTGCAAGATTAGGACGCTTTCCCTTTATCGAGCGAACTTTACCGACGCGATTCTCGACGGCGCGACGCTGAATCAGAGCGACTTCGAGCTCGGCCCGATAACGACGGAGCGGCTCCTCGACCAACCGTTTTTAACCGTCAAGCAATTTATTGAGACCGACAATTATCGGCGCAAAAATTTCCGCGGATTCCGCGTTAGCGGGAACGTCCTGTTTTGGCGGGATTTTAGCTTTGTCGGGCTCGATTTGACGAACGCGACGTTTTATAGTCGGTTGGGCGGTTTCGACGCAAAGGCGTTGGCGAAATTCGATTTTACCGACGCCGAGATCGAAGGCTCCAATATGCTCGCCTATATGACGAAGAAGCAACTGCTTGCGACGAAAACGTTTAAGGAAGGGCGGCTTGATTACGAAGCGGTCGATAAGTTTCGCTTTGGGAAGGAGCGTATCGGCGACGAACTCCGCGCCGAGTACGAGCGTTTGCAAGCGGGGAACGCGGAGGGAGCCGAGGAATCGAAAAACGCCGAAAACGCGTCGGAACCGTCGGCGACGCGAACGTTTTACTTGGACGTCGAGCCGCCGCGCAAAAGCGAATCGACCGACGACTCGGCG
>JAFYVO010000130.1 GCA_017549085.1 Thermoguttaceae bacterium | reverse complement strand
CCAAAGACGGCAAGCTCTTCGCCTCCGGTCATATCGACTGGTACCGGAGCGGCGCGTCGTATTTGCTCGGGAAACACGAGGTCGGTAAAACCAACGACGGCGGCGCTTACGGCGTCGTCAACGGCGGTTCCGAATACCGAACGAAAACCGACGGAACGCGCAACGACGTTTACGAACGTTTCGTCTTGACGATTTCGCCGACGTTCGAAGAGACGCTTCCGACGATCGCGAACCCGGCGTCCCCCTACAAAAACGTCGCCGGTAAAGGAGTTTGGCGCGCGCACGGAGCGTCGACGCGCGACGGCGACAAGAAATATTGGCGCGACGTTTGGCGCCGCGGAATGCGACGCGTTATCGTTACCGACCACGAAGTCTGTTGGCGCGACGGCGGCGAAAGCTTTACATTCCGTACCAAACCGGCGCCTAAAAAGGGCGGCGACGCGGGTTGGGTCGATTATTCGCGCTTCATGCAGGACGAACTCGGCTTTGTTTACGGGCCGTACAACAACTTCACCGACTTCGCGCCGGTCAACGAATATTGGTCGCCGGATATGATTTCGCGCCTCTCCGACGGGTCGCTCCAACGCGCTTGGGCGAGATGTTACGCGCCGAAACCTGCGCGAGCGGTCGAGTATTGCGAAAAGTTGACGCCGATTAACGAATCTAAGTTCCAATTTAGTTGCGCTTACTGCGACGTTCACTCGTCCGTTCCGGCTTGGACTCGCGTCGATTACGACGCCCGCGTCCCCGGCGCCGGGACGTTTATGAGCGTCTATTATCCGTTCGGCGAAATCTTTCTCTTGCAGAAAAAAAATTGGGACGGGCCGACCTATTCCGAAGGGCCGCACCACTGTTTTTACTCCGGGCTGACCGACGGAAACTACGCGCAGGACCAACCTTACAACTTGCGCGTCAATCCTTGGCTCGTCGACTTCGACCTGCGCAAAATGCACGACCTCGAGTGCAACTTCGGCCTCGGCAACCTCGGAATGTTCGCGCCTGGCTACGCGCCGAAAACGCCCGCCGAACGCGCCGCGCTCCTCGACCGATTCCTCGCCGGGACGCTCGCGTTCGGGCACCCGGGCTTCTTGGCGCTTGAACACGGAACCCTCGGCGCCGCCAAGAGTTACTTCATGATTCAACAGATCGCGGCGCGTTACACGCAAGTTTCGGCGACGACGATTCGCTACTTCGACGCCAACGGAAACGCGCTTGAAACGAGCGCCGCGCTCGCCGGCGACGTCGTGAAACGCTCGCAAGTCGCGGTCGAATACGCCGACGGAACGACGGTCGTCGCAAACGGTTCGGAAACGGAAAACCTCGAAACGACGTTCGCCGGACGCAAGATCTCGCTTCCGCCAAACGGTTACGTCGCTTGGACTTCCGACGGCGAAATTTACGTCGAATCGCGCCTCTCCGACGCCGGAAACCGCTTTGATTACAGCGTGTCGCCGGAATATATTTATCTCGACGGTCGCGACGCTTGGACCGTTTGCGAACGCGCTTGCGGCGCCGGGTCGGGCGTTTGCCGAATTTTAGACGCAAAGACTTTTGAACTCATCCCTTACGACGGCGCGGAACTCGGTTTCAAAATCGCCGACGCGAACGAAACGGTTTCGGCGGTCGCGCTCAATTACGACGGCGAGGAAATCGGCGAAGCGCAAGTCCGCCGGTCGCGCGGATTTACGTTCGTCGTTCCGGTCGCCGGCGCGTTCTCCTATCGCTTGACGAAAACGCCCGCAAACGCCGACGATTCCGGCGCTTGCGAACGTTGGAGCTGCGACCGTTACGCCGTCGCGCCGGGGGAAAAGGTCGTTTTGCGCGACGCAAACGGCCAAACGGTCGACTTTGCGATCCCACAAGACGCGGCGCCGGGTTCGCGCGTTTGGGCGGAGCCGGAAGCGGGCGCGTTCGTCGATTTTTCGGTTGTAAACGCCGTCGAACCTAATTTTGCGTTCGACGCGAAAACGAACGTTTTGACCGTTTCGCTCAAAACCGCCTTGCCGCTCGCCGCCGGAACGCTCGCGGTCGATTTCGGCGGAAAGAAAACACACAAACCGTTTGTTTGCAAGGGTTCACAAACGGCGTCCGTCTCGTTCCAACTTGACGCGCCCAGCGCCGTCGGAGCGGAAACGGCGGCGGTCTCCGTCGTTACGTCGCCGCCGCAAGGGGAACCGCTCGAAGTCGTTTATTCCTTGACGTTAGAAACCGCGTCGCAATTCGTTCCGTTTGAAGCGTTCGACTTCGGCGCTTCGAACGGTCGCGTTTCGGCGAACGTCGAATATTTGCCCTATCTCCAACGCCGGGGCGCGGTTCCGTCGCCGTCGTTCGCGGATTCCGGCGCGATCGCGGCGTTCCAAACGAGCCAATCTTGCGGCGGCGACGCTCGCTCGGGCTTTTTCCTCCACCCGCCATATACGGGAGGCGCGACCGGGCGAACGTATCTCCGCTTCGATTTTGAAGTTCCGAACGAACCGGCGACCTTCCGCGTCGACGTCGGCAAGAAAGACGCAAGCCACCTCGGCGACGGGATTTTATTCCAAGTCGCGGTCGCGACCTTCGCCGACGCCGGCTCGATCGTCGACGAGCAAACGCTTGCGGAAACGACGGTTGCGAAACACGAATGGAAGCCGCTCGAAGCCGATTTAAGCGCGTTCGCCGGGAAAAAGATTTAGCTACTTCTCGTCGCCGACGCAGGAAAAGCGAACGACTCCTCCGGCGACTGGGGCGTCGCGTCGAACCCGCGCCTCGAATCGCCGGAACAAACGCTCGTTCGACGCTTGAAAGACGTTTCGAACGCGAAATAAGTCGCGTTCCCGCGACGTGAAAAAGCCGACGTCGGTCGCCGCGTCGGCTTTTCGCCTTGTTTCTCGACGCCTAAAAAAATTTCGCGAAAAAAACTTCCCTTTCGGCCCCAAATCGGTTATAATAGGCGGCGCGTCGACGTTCGAAGCGGCGGCGTTTCCCGTTTTCCTTCCCCTTTTACCTTCCAACGAAATTCCCGACAAAACGTTCTCCCGCCGAGCGTTAGCGGAGCGGCAAGCGTTCGTCGGCGGAGCGTTTTATGTCCGAGAAAAAATACGACATTGGCTTAATCGGCGCCGGCGTGATGGGGCAAAACCTCGCGCTCAATATGGTCGACCGCGGTTTCAGCGTCGCCGTTTACGACCTCGCGGCCTCGCAAACCGACAAATTCCTCGCCAAAGACGAAGCGAAGTCGAAGGGCGACGCGCTGACCGGCGCCTACTCGCTCGAAGAACTCGCGTCGAAACTCTCGACGCCGCGCAAAGTCTTGATGATGGTTACCGCGAAAGACCCGGTTCCGGCGCTCGAAAACGCCCTTTACCCGGATCGCGCCCCGGTCGACGCCGTCCTCGACGCGCTTTTACCGCATCTTGAACCGGGCGACGTCGCGATCGACGGCGGAAACACGCACTTTAAAGACACCGAGCGCCGCGTTAAGTTCCTCGCCGAACGCGGGATACGCTTCGTCGGAAGCGGCGTCTCCGGCGGCGAAGAGGGCGCCCGCAAAGGCCCGAGCTTGATGCCCGGCGGCGCCCCGGAGGCTTGGCCGCTCGTTCAGCCGATCTTCCAAGCGATCTCGGCGAAAGTCGGCCCGAACGGCGACGTTCCGTG
>JAFYVO010000129.1 GCA_017549085.1 Thermoguttaceae bacterium | reverse complement strand
TTGATCGTCAAGGGCCCGGGCGTCATGCTTTGCTACTATAAGAATCCCGAAGCCACCGCAGAAGTGCTCAAGGGCGAATGGCTCTACACCGGTGACATGGCCCGCGAGGACGAGGACGGCTTCATTTACCTCGTCGACCGCAAGAAGGACGTCGTCATCAGCGGCGGCGAAAACATCTATCCGGTTCAAATTGAAGACTTTATGCGCCGTCACGACGACATTAAAGACGTCGCGGTCATCGGTCTTCCGGACCCGCGTCTCGGCGAAATCACGGCGGCCATCGTCGAGCTGAAGCCGGGCCGAACGACGACGGAAGACGACCTCAACGCGTTTTGCGCCGCGCTGCCGCGCTACAAACGTCCGCGCCGCATTATTTTCGCCGAAGTCCCGCGCAACCCGACCGGCAAAATCGAGAAGCCGAAACTTCGCGAAAAGTACTGCGGCAAGAGCCTCGTCGCGACGCAAATCGAACGCTAAGTCGCGTTTCTTAACGGCTTAACGCTCACCCAACGTCGGCGCGTCCTCTTGCGGCGCGCCGACGTTTTTTTCGTCCTTTCCCTTCCCGCTTCGACGTTCTTTCTTTTCCCTTTCTCTTTCCTTATCGAACGCCGCGCCCGTCTTGCGCCGCCCGACGCGACAAAATTTCGCCGCGTTTAAAAAAATTCTTCTCAACGCTTGATTTTGCTTCCGTTATCGAGTACAATCGCAAGCGAGACGACAAGCGGTCGCCGCAATCGTTCTCAACAATCGTTCTCAACAATCGTTCTCAACAATCGTTCTCAACAATCGTTCTCAACAATCGTTCTCAACAATCGTTCTCAACAGGAGACGTTCAATGCCTAAACTCTCGCTAAAACCGCGCTTCGGCCGCAAAACGCTTTACTCGATTTCCGCCGCCGTCTTGCTAAGTTGCGTCGCGGTCGGCGCCCTCGCCGTCTCGTTTTTGGTCGACGTTCCGCCGTCGATCTCCCCCGAAACGACCGTTTTAACCGAACCGCTGACGCCAGACGGGCAATCGGTCGATTACCGCGCGCTTTTCCTTCAAAAGCAAGACGAAACGCTCGGCGCCCCGTCGCAAAACGGTTTTCGCGACGTTCTTAACGCGTTCGGTCCGCTTGCTTTAGACGCTGGAATCGCGAAACCGACGCCGCCTTGGGCCGATTTTTTAAGAACCGAAAATCTTTTCCCAAAAATCGAACGGAAGTTTCATTGCGAAAAATTCGGGCTCGACCCGACCGCCGAACCCGCGTTTTGGAGTCGGTCGGAACTCCTCGACGTCTTTCAACTTAGCGTCGACGCCGACGCGGAGTCGCCCCTTGCGTTCTTGACGCGAGAAACCTGGACGCCGGAGGAACTCCCGCTCGTCGACGCTTGGATTCGCCAACACGCCGACCTGTTCGCGCTCCTGGAAACCGCGATCAACCGAGAAACGTTCGCCCCTTACCTCTTCCCGCAGGACGAATTGTTCGGCATGTTCGGCAAAAACAATTTCGCGTTTAAGTTCTGCAAAAATCTCGCGTTAGCGTTAAAAACCCGGGCGCTTTACCGCGTCGCGACGGGCGACGTCGACGGCGCGCTCGACGATTTGCGCCTTATTTTGCGTCTCGGGCGTTCGCTCTTAAACGTCGAAACGAACCAATTTAGCCAAAACTTCGCCGCGTTGAGCGTTTTGCGTCGCGGAACGGAGCTTGCCGAAGCGACGCTCGCGGCGGTTCGCGAAAATCCGGCGTCGGCGGCGCGGTTGGCGGCGATTTTCGACGAAACGCTCGGCGACTTCGATTACGCGGCGGCGGTCGAGCGCGGGATTCGCAACGAACGCGTTTTCGAGTTCCTGCCGTTTCTCGTCGATATGCTCGCCGCCACGTCGCCGGCGCGGGAGGAAGCGTTTCTTTTCCTCGGCTCGCTTCGCGGCGACGACGTTCTCCCCCTCCAACTTCTCGACGAAACGACGGTCGCCGTTTCAACGCGAGCGCTCGACGGCGACGCGTTTTTAAGCCGCTTTAACCTCTTTTGGGAGGCGGCGTTAGAAGACGATTTCGATTACCAAACGTCGGAGTTTGCCCTCGATCGCAACTCGCCGCCGCTTTGGAGTCCGTCGCGAAAAGCGCGTTCGCGAGCTTGGGCGGACGTCGTCGGCGCGCTCGCGGGCCCGCCGTTCCAAGGGTTTCGCGGAGCGTTCGAAGAAACGCGACTTAAAGTAACCGAACTGCGCGCCGCCGCTTCGCAAGCCGCGACGACGCCGTAAAATCGCCGCCCAACGAAGCGCGACGCCTTGCAACCTAAACGCCGTCGCGCTTCCGCTCCTTCCCTTGCGCCTCTTCCCGCCCGCGCCGCTGGGCTCCGCCCCTTTTCGCCGCGTCTTTCTCGTCTTGCGAACCCGGCAAAATTTCCGCGATTTTCTCAAGCGTCCCAACCGATTTTAACGATTCTTCTAAAAAACGGGTTTTCCCGCCGCGACGCGCTTCCGAACGCCGTTTTTTCCCCGCGACGCTCGCCCCGGCTCCGTTTTTCCCCGGGCCCGCTCCCGCGACGTTCGCCCGATCGCCGATTTCCCGCTTTTTCCCGTTTCCCGCCCTCCCGTTTTCGGCGTTAAACTCGCCGCCGTCCCCCCGTTTTAACGCTCGACAAGGTTCCCGCGATGAAAAGTTTGCGCTGGTATTGGCAACGACTCTCCGCAATGTCGCCGCTCGAAATCCCTTACCGCTTACGAAACGCCCTTCGCGACGAACTCGGGCGCTTCCGTTTGCCGACGCCGGAAGCGGAAACGCCTCTCGCGGCGGTCGTTCGCGACGTCGCCTCCCCCTTGCCGCCGACGCCGGTCTTTCCGTTCGTTCCCGACGCCGAAACGCTCCGCGCCGTCCCGGAACGTTGGCGCGCCGACGCTCGCGACGAAGCGGAGCGTTTTTTAAGCGGGCGTTTTTCGATTTTCGCGCTCGACGACGTTAATTTCGGCGCTAAAGTTAACTGGAATCGCGATTATTCCAGCGAAAAACGCGCTCCCGTCGACCTTTACGCGCCGAAAATCAACGTCGCCGACGAAAACCTAATCGGCGACGTCAAATATATTTGGGAACCGGCGCGCCTCCAATTCCTCCCGCGCTTGGCGCAACATTGGCTTTACTCCGGCGCTTCCGACGAGCGAATCCCGACGACGATCGTCGCGACCGTCCGCGATTTCGTCGCGTCGAATCCGCCGCTCCGCTCGATTCATTGGGCGAGCCCGATGGAGGCCGCGCTCCAACTAATTTCGTTGACGCTAACCTTCCATTTCCTCCGGTCGCGCCCCGAATCGAGCGCCGCGCTAACTCCCGATTTCACAGGACTTCTGACGAAAGCGGTCGCGACGCGGCTCGATTTCGTTCGTCGGCGTTACTCGGCGTTCAGCTCCGCCGGGAACCATCTTATCGCGGAGTCGGCGGGCGCTTACTTCGCGGCGAACTATTGGTCGACGCTGAAAATCGCCGAGTCGGTCAAACGACGCGCCAAAAAGATTCTCGTTCGCGAAATCGATTTGCAAACGTTCCCGGACGGCGTCGGTCGGGAGCAAACGGTTTCTTACTCCTTCTTTATCCGCGACTTAGCGTTAATCGCCGGACTCGCCGGAGAAGCGTCGGGAGACGCGTTTCCGGACGCCTATTGGGAGCGGCTCGAACGCCTCGACGCTTTTCTCGACGCGATCTCCGACCGCGCCGGGAATTGGCCGAACGTCGGCGACGAAGACGGCGGTCGCGCCTTCCGTTTGGAACCGCTTTCCGTTTCTCGCGTCCAAACGACGCGTTCTCAACGGTTGCGACTCGCCGAAACGGTCGCGCAACTTCGTCGATCCGCCGCCGAAAACGCTTTTTTGAAAACGCCAAAAAAAGCGCTAAAAAACAAAGAATGCAACACAAACAAAAAAACGCAGCAAAAAAAGATATTTTCAAACGCCGCCGCGCTCCTCGCCGTCGCGCCGACCGAAGAAGCGTTTTGGCTCCTCGGCGGCGCCGCGTTTTCCCCCTACTTTCCGCAAGAGGCCCCAACGCTTCAAGCGTCCCCAACCGTTCAAACTGCGCAAAATCGCCAAACGACGGCGACGGCGCAAAACGCGCCCCTTGCTGAAAACGCCGAAACTGCGCAAAATCGCCAAACAACGGCGACGGCGCAAAACGCGCCCCTTGCTGAAAACGCCGAAACTGCGCAAAATCGCCA
>JAFYVO010000128.1 GCA_017549085.1 Thermoguttaceae bacterium | reverse complement strand
CTCCCACATCCGCTGGGTAATCGGCGTCTCCAGAATCCATATCCCTTTTGAATGCGGCGCGCCAACCTCTTTTTCGTTTGCGGGCAACAGCGAAGTCGGAATCCTCCGAAACGCAAACTCTACGCCGCGCCGCCCCAAAATAACTTTGCGTTTCCGAGGCCCTAAGAACGGCGCCGCGACCGTTGGTTTGCTCGCCGCGACTTTTTTCTCCGCCGTTTCCGCCAACGCCAACCTAAACCCTACGTCCCGCCGCCGAACGCTCGGGCCGAAATCGCGCCGCGACGCCGACCGGCAATCGCTCGGCAAATCGTCGAACGCCCCGCCGCGAGCGACTCGCGCCCCCGCCTTCCCGCCGACCGTCGGCCCCGTCGGATCGACCGCGCTTTCGACGTGATAATCGACGCAATAATAATCTTCGCACCACTCGGCGACGTTCCCGAGCATATTGAAAAAGCCCCAAGGATTCGCCTTTCCGTCCCGAACGCCGCGCGTTCTTCCGACGTCGGCGCCCTCTTTCGCGTTGACGGAGCCGTCGTTCCCGTCGTTCCAATCGTCCCCCCAATAATACCGCGTCGTCGTTCCGGCTCGACAAGCGCGCTCCCACTCCGCTTCGGTCGGAAGTCGGAAACGCCAACCCGGCGGCGTCGCGCAAGCGTTCAACTTCTTCAAAAACGCTTGGCAATCCTCCCAAGAAACGGATTCGACCGGAAAGCTCGAGGAGTCGCCGACCGCCGCCGCGCCGCCCCCTTTCTTAGAAAACCAACTGGGATTCCCTCCCATTATCTCCTTCCACAAACGTTGCGAAACCGACGCTTCCGCCAGCCAAACGCCGCGCGTCAACGTCGCTTGATGAAGCGGTTCGTCGACGCGGCGTCCCTCTTCGTCCGCCGGACTTCCCACTTCAAAGTTCCCCGGCGGAACCCAGCGCAACGCGATTTCAAGATTCCATTTCACCTTCGCCGTCCGTCGCTCGCCCGCCTCTCGCCCCGCTCCGAAAGTCGCCGTCGCGCGCTCCTTCTCCGCTTTAAACGCCGCTCGCGTTTTCTCCTCGCCCCAAGTCGCGACGCGAAGCGTTTTTACCGCGTCGTTCAACCCGACGTCGGCGCCGATTTTGATCCGCTCCAACGCGTCGAACGCCGCCGCCCAATCGTCGTTTTCCGCCGCCCGAGTCGCTCGCGCCAAGCGAAACGCCGTTTCCGCCGTCGTTTCGTTCGGCTCCAACGCGGCGCGCTCCCAAAAGTAGCGCCTTTGCAAACGCCAAATTTCCTTCGTCGTCGGTCGCCCGGTCAGCTCCGCCAAGGCGTCGCGGACGTCCGTTCGCAACCGCCAAAACGCGCCGAAACTCGACTTCGGCGCCGACGCGTCGAACGTTTCCGCGTCGATTCGTCGCAACGACGACGCCGCGTTCGCGCTTTCGGTCAGGAACGCTTGCGCCAGCGCCGACGCCAAGCGCGCCGCCAACCGCTCCTCGTTCGTCAAAAAGGAAAACGCTCGCCCAAACTCGAGCGCCGCCGTCTCCAACCGCCCCAAGAACAACGCTTGCGACGCGGATTCTCCCGCCGACGTCAACGCTTCCCAACCGAACCGCGCCGACTCGTCTTCGACCGTTTCTAAGTCGACGCCGACGGCGCGCAAATACTCGGCCAACGTCGACGCCGCTTCGCCGAACGCCGCTTTTCGGGCGCGAAACGTCGAAAAATCGCGCCCTTCCTCGACGCTCCAACGTTCGACGCGCCGGCGAACGCGTTCGAGTTCGTCGCTCGGTTCGTTTTCCGCGTCGAAAAGGGGAGTCGCGTCGTTGGGTCGAACCTCGAACGCCGCCGCAAACGCCGTCCTAAAAACGCGATAAACGTTTTTCTTTTCTTGACTTCCGCACCTATCCATCGTTCGCCGCGCTCCCGTTTTTCCGTCGTCCGTCTTTTTCATTCCCGCCGCGTTCCGCCAACTCGACGGCGCGACGCGCTTCGGCGCCTTTCCCCAATTATATCCAACTCGCCGCTCAAAAGCAACGAGCAAGTCGTTTGACAAACGCCAAAATCCCCGTTTTCTCAAAATTAACGTCCCGCCCCGCGTTTGCAACAAAAAACGACGACGGACGGCAAAACGCTCCGATTTTTACGCGTCAAAAAAACAACAAAAACAACGCGACCCGATTCAACAAAAAACGACGACGGACGACGACGACTCGAAAGTCGGCTCCTCGTCTCCAACGTCGCACGCCCCGCCGACGGTTAAAAATCCCTCGCCGCGCTCCTTCGCGGCGCCCGAACGCGCCAAGAAACAAAAAAAGCGTCCGCCGACCGAAATCGACGAACGCTTCTTTTCAAACTACCCGACAGGGATTCGAACCCCGACAAAGGGAACCAAAATCCCTTGTGCTACCGTTACACCATCGGGTAATTACGTCATCATTATAACCCAAACGCCGAACCGCGCAAGGGGGAAAATCGAAAAATTCGCAAAATTCTGTAAAAAAGGCCAAAAACGCGAAAAGCGTCCGCCGCTTTCGCGACGAACGCTTTTCTCTTCGCAAACTCCAACCGTCGTTATCCGGCGCGTCGGGCCCCGACGTTTTAAGAACGGCGATTGTTTCTCCGCTTCGCGACAAACGTTCGCGCTCGCTCCGCAAGCCGTTCGAACGTCGACGCTTAAACAAACGTCAACGCTCGATGATCGCAACGCTCGGGTCGGAGTCGAGCTCGTCCGTCTCTTGCGCCTCGATTCTGTTCCCGCGCTCGTCGAATTTGACGTCGGCCAGCGCCGTCTTGCGGTTCGCGACCGTCAGGAGACGCATATAAATTTCGCCCGGACTTTGACGGCGCTTCACCGTCGCTTCCGCCTCCTCCGGCGTCTCCGCGACCGTCGCAAAGCGTTCCTTCGCAATACGTTCCGAGAAATCGCCGCGGTTGATCTCCGCCAACGCTTCCGCAATTTCCGGCAAATAACGCAAGAAATACGCCCGACGCGAACCGGCTTGCTTCACCTTTTCGCGACGTTTCAGGAAGAGCCCAAGTTTGCGCCCGACCGTTTGAAGCGCAAGTCGCAACTCCTTTTGAATCTCCGGATACGCGGCCAACGCCTCTTTCGATTCGCTCGTGTACGGCGCCCAAACGCTCGCGAAGTGCGCCATAATGGTAATCGGGCCGCGCGGGAGCTGGTTCTTCGTCTGTTGCAGACCGTAAGAACGCCAGTTCGTCTGCATAATCGTCTGCGTGATCGCGCACGCGCCCGCTTGGAACTGGAGCGGAACCCGGTTCGCGTACCGATAAACCGACATGTTTTGGCCTTCCGATAAGTTCAACGTTTGCAACGAGTTCAGCAACGACTCAAATTCGCGCGGCGTCAACTTCGGCGGCGACACGCGGGGGCGAATGTTCGCGTTCTTGATGATTTTGTCCGCGCCGTCGAACCCAATTCCGTCGAACGTCGACGTTAAAAATTGCCGAATCGTCCGCGCGTCGCTTTCGGAAATCGCTTCTTTGAGGGTTTCGCGGTCGATCTTTTGCGTCGTCGGGCCGCCGCCGTACGCCAAACCGACTTCAATTTGGAACGGGTTCCCGCGGTAAACTGCCGGCGGACGCGTCGCTGCGACGAAGAACTCGCCCGGAACGATCTTTTTGAGCCCGGCCAAGATGTTTTGCTCGCCGATCGGAACGACGCAGTCGCTCGACGGCGCCGGGATTTTCGTCTCGGCGATCGCGGCGAAGAGCTTCGAAACGTCGTCGCGGGAAAGGGTCGTCGGGTCGACGCGGCTCGAGAGCCCGGCCGTTTCGCAGATCGAGCGGGCCAACGTCGACGAAACGCGGCAAAACGACTCCGTCAAGAACTTAAAGAGCGTCGCCGTCTCCGTTTCGCGCGTCATTTCGAGGAGTTTCCCCAGTTCGACGCCGTATGGGTGCGGTTTGATTTCGACCGGTTCCGGCGGGAGTTCGCCGACCGACGCGGCGTAGTGCGCTTCGTTTCCGTCCGGGTCGACGAAGTGGAAAGTCGCGTGCGGGTTCGCGAGCGCCGTTTGTTCGAGGTATTCGTCGACGCCGCCGCGACCGCGATGGTACTTCGCTTCCAACTCGATCGTAACGCGGGTGCCGCTCGGCACGTCGACCCAATCGAGTTCGCGGTCGCGCAAAATTTGCCGTCCTTCTTCGTTCGGCGGGATCGTTTCGCCGGCGCCGTTGCCGTTGAGGACTTCCGGTTTGTTCGTTTTCGAGTCGATGCGGACGACGAAGTACGTCGCCGGTTTGCGCGGCGAAAGTTTCGAGATGACTTCGAGCGGTTTCCCGGTCGTCAGCAAGCCGTACATCCCGGCCGCGCTAATCCCGATCCCCTGTTGACCGCGGCTCATTCGGAGGCGGTGAAACTTCGAGCCGTAAAGGAGCTTCCCGTAAATCAGCGGAATCTGTTTCGGCAAGATGCCGGGCCCGTTGTCCTGCACCGAAACGCGGTAAGTATTTTCGCTAACCCGTTCGACGCGCGTCCAAATTTCCGGGAGCGTTCCGGACTCTTCG
>JAFYVO010000127.1 GCA_017549085.1 Thermoguttaceae bacterium | reverse complement strand
GCATTTCCTTGTTTTCTTTTGTCGCCGAAATTTTACCCTTGGGAGTTTTACAATGCAAACGAACGAACCCGCCGACGTTAAAACCGCCGAACCCGCCGCCGAACCGACCGACGTTAAAACCGCCGAATCTTCCGCCGTCGCGACGCGTTCGAAGCGTCGCCGTCTTATTTTTCTTCTCGTCTTTCTTCTCGCGCTTTTGGCCGCTTTGGGCGAGGAGGCGGCGCGACGGGCCGCGTCGGTCCAAACGACCGGCGAAGAGGGCGCGTTCGCTTACGAAACGGAAGGGTTTAGCGCGACGATTACCGGCTTGCTCGACAAAACCGCGACCGAAGCGGTCGTTCCGGAGAAAATCGGGGGACGGCGCGTAACGAAGATCGGCCCGGCCGCGTTCGCCGACTGCGCGTCGTTGACGGAAATCAAATTGCCGCAAGGGGTTCGCGAAATCGGCTCGAACGCGTTTTCCGGTTGCGTTTCGCTCAAAACGATAACCCTTCCGGCGAGTCTCGAAGCGCTCCGTTCCGGTTTCGACGGTTGCTCGGCGTTGACGGAAATCGCCGTCGCGCCGAACAACAAGGCGTTTCGTTCGGTCGACGGCGTCCTTTTTTCCCTCGACGGGCGCGCGTTGCTCCGTTATCCGTTGGGGAAAACGGCGACCGAATACGCGATTCCGGACGGAACGGAACGCGTCGCGGCGTCGGCGTTTCGCGACTGCGCGGCGTTGACGGCGATTACTTTCCCGGCGTCCGTTCGCGAACTAGGGGGCGAAGCGTTTTTAGGTTGCGTCGCGCTCCGTTCGGTCGCGCTTCCGGACGGTTTGGCGACGATTCCGTCGTCGGCGTTTTTAGGGTGTTCGGCGCTTGCGGAAATCAAGTTTCCGAAAGGACTTAAAGCGATCGCGCCGCACGCGTTCATCGGTTGCGAGAGCTTGACGAGCGTCGCGTTGCCGGACGGGCTCGATTTGATCGGCGACGACGCGTTCGAAGACTGCGTTTCGTTGGCGGAAGTCGCGTTTCCGAAAGGGTTGCGTTGCGTCGACGCGGGCGCGTTCGGCGGTTGCGTCGCGTTGAAGACGGTCGTTTTGCCGGACGGCGTCCAAACGATCGGCGGCGACGCGTTTGTCGGTTGCGGGGCGCTGACGTCGGTCGAAATCCCGGCGAGCGTCGAAACGATCGGCGACCGCGCGTTTCGATTTTGCGCTCCCGAATTGACGTTGCGCGGCGCCGCCGGTTCGTTCGCGGAGGAATACGCCGCCGAAAACGGAATCCGCTTCGAAGTTCGTTAACGGGGAAACGGGAAGCGAAAAACGAGAAAACAAAGGCGGCGAGAAAAGGCTGAGAAATGCTAAAACCGGCGTTCGGGCGGTTGGAATATCCGCGCGAACGCCGGTTTGCGTTTGCATTTGGGCGGCGTTTGACGGGAACTTGCGGTTTCTGTCAAACGCCGTCGTTTTAATTGCCGATGCGTTGAAGCGTCGCTTGTTCAACGGTTTAGAACCAACTGCAGGTGAAGCCGCCGTCGACGTAGACCGCGGAGCCGGTCATATAGCTTCCCGCTTTCTTCGAGAGGAGAAGGATCGCGGCGCCGATCAGTTCGTTCGGGTCGCCGTAACGGGGCGTCGGCGTGCCGTTCATAATGTTTGCGACGCGCTGCTCGTCGAGGAGCTTGCGGTTTTGTTCCGCCGGGAAGAAACCGGGGCAAATCGCGTTGCAACGAACCCCTTGCGGCGGCGGAAGAATGGGGAAACCAAAACCGGCGCCCGGGCGGACGTAAAATCCGCGCGAACGCCGGTTTCGCTTAAGTTTCGACGTTTAATAAAGACGTCGACGTTGGTTAAGCTCCGTATTTAGACGGTTTAGAACCAACTGCAGGTGAAGCCGCCGTCGACGTAGACCGCGGAGCCGGTCATATAGCTTCCCGCTTTCTTCGAGAGGAGAAGGATCGCGGCGCCGATCAGTTCGTTCGGGTCGCCGTAACGTCGCATCGGCGTGCCGTTCATAATGTTTGCGACGCGCTGTTCGTCGAGGAGCTTGCGGTTTTGTTCCGCCGGGAAGAAACCGGGGCAAATCGCGTTGCAACGAACCCCTTGCGACGCAAACTCTTGCGCGATGTTTTGCGTCAAGTTGACGACGCCCGCCTTCGACGCCGCGTAAGCGAACACGCGGGAAAGCGGCTTGTCCGAGTTGACGCTCCCGATGTTCAGAATCGAACCGCCGTCGTCGTTTTTAAGCATCGACTCGATAAAGACTTGGCAGGAAAGCATCGTTCCCTTCAAGTTGACCGCGAGGATTTTGTCCCAATGGTCGGCGTCGACTTCCAAGAACGGATTGCCGACGTTAATCCCGGCGCAGTTGACGAGCATGTCGACCTTGCCGGTCAATTTCAGCGCTTCTTCGCGCAACTCGATCAGCGACGCTTTGTCGGTAACGTTGACCGTTTTCCAAATCGCTTCGATTCCCTCGGCGGTCAGTTTGTCGACCGCGGCTTGGCAAGCGTCCGGGTTCACGTCCGCGACGACGATCTTGGCGCCGTTTTTGCCGAGACCGGTCGAGAGGCAGAGACCGAGCGCGCCGGCGCCGCCGATCACGACCGCGACTTGGCCGTTCATTCCGAAGAGTTCGTTCAAATATTCCGCGTTTTGCATAATTCGCCTTCCAATAAAATAAGGATAAAACGGGCAAAAAATAACGAAACGTCGCGGCGAACGGTCGAAAACGAACGCTTGACGCGACGAGGTGTTCGGAAAAAACGGCGAAACGTCGGGAAACGTTATTTCACTCGGTTTTGCGCGTCGACTTTAACGACGTTCGGGACGTGCGTCGCGAGTTCCGCTTCGTCGTATTCGGCGTAAGTGATGATAACGAGGACGTCGCCTTTATAGCCTTCGCGAGCGGCCGGGCCGTTGAGCATCACCGTCCCGGAACCGGCGGGCGCTTCGATCGCGTAAGTAACGAGGCGCGAACCGTTGTTGACGTTCAGGACGTGAACCAATTCGCCGGGAAGAATGTCGGCGGCCTTCAACAAGTTCGAATCGATCGCGATGCTGCCTTCGTATTCGAGATTGCATTCGGTCAAGGTGGCGCGATGGATTTTCGATTTCAACATGGTGCGGCGCATTGGGCGGCCTCTTTTCGGAACTTGAAATATATTTTTTCGGAGCGGAAGGGAAGACGGTTCGCGCGGAGAACGGGCCCGACGGCGGGGGAGCGCGAACCGTTTTTTCTTTATTATAACGCATCGCGACGATAACAAAAGAGGACGAAAGCCCGGAAGCTCGAAAAAACGTCGCTTTTCTTTCGTTGAAAAAGAAGAAACGCGGCGAATTTTCGACGTTTCCCGAGAGATTTTTAAGATTTTTGACGTTCGGCGGTCGTTCGCGCTTGTTTTTTGTCGCGTTCGCGGCTAAAATAGACGCAACGGCCGGAAGCGTCGACGCGGAAACGAACGGCGCGGTTGGCGGCTTTTCCCTTGAAAACGAGAAAACGGGCAAAACGGAGAGAATAAACAAAATGGCTATCGACGTTTATAAGGAATGGTTGAAAATCGAGGCGCCGAACCGTCCGCTGAACTATTATCAGCTGTTGAAATTCAATCGCTTCGAAGACGACCCGGCGGTCATTCGCCAACGTTACCGCGAGTTGAACGCTTACGTTCGCAAGTTCGCGACCGGCGATTTTATCGAAGAATCGCAAGCGCTTTTGAACGAGCTGGCCAAAGCGATGCTCTGCTTGACCGACGCGGAACGGAAAGCCGAATACGACTTTTCGCTCGGACGCAAGCAAGCGGCGACGGAAACGTCGACGAGCGGTCGCCGAACGTTCGAGGGAATCGTCGTCGAGGAAAAACTCGCGACGCCGGAGCAGTTGAAGAAGGCCAAGGGCTTTTCCGACGCGGTCGGCGTCCCGCTCCACCAAGCGTTGTTGCAACAAAAAACGTCGGATCCGGAGCGGATTATGATGGCGTACGCCGAGTCGGAAGGCTTGCCGTTCGTGAACTTGGACGACGTTCCGGTCGACGAGTATTACGCGCCGCAAATCGAACCGGCGACCGCGCGTCAACACTCGTTCGTCCCGGTGATGGCGGATATGGGGAAACTGATTCTCGCGTCGCCGGAGCCGCTTAGCCTCGACGTCGAAGACGAGCTGCGAATGATTTTCGACATGCCGACCCGTTGCGCGATCTGCACGCCGCAACAGGTGAACGCCGCGATCGAGAAATATTATCCGCGCGGCGCCGTGCGTCAAATCGTTAAGCGCGACGCGAACGGCGACTCCGCTCCGCAAGAAGCGAAAGCGTCGAAGGAAAAGGCGCCGAAAAAGGCGAAAGCGGCGAAAGAAACGGTCGAATTGTCGAAAGCGGCGCAAAAGAACCGTTTGAAGTTGACCGTCGTTTGCTTTAACTTTGGCGTAATGCTCGGAACGGTCGGCTCGACCTTGGCGCTGAAATTCGGGATGGGGAAAGCGATCGGCGTCGGCGTCGCCGTCGGCGCGGTCGCGGCGGCGATCGCTTGGTTCTGCGCGCCGAAAGAAGTCGAAGAGTAAAGGCCGAACTCGGCGAGCGAGGAAAGCGCGCGGTCGCGACGGGAAAGGTCGCGACCGCGAAGGCCGTTATTTCTTGAAGAGACGAGACGCGGGGCTCGGCTCCGTCGGAAGATCGACTTCTTGCGACTGGACGTAAAAGATGAACGCGCAAAGGAACGCCGCGAAGACGCCGATTCCGACGGCGAGCGTTCGTCGCGTTTTTTCCATTTCGAGCATCGCCGCGTGATAAAGAGCGCGACGGTCGGCGAAGAGCGCGCGAGTAAAAAAATAAGCGGCGAAAATCGCGCAAGGAGGGCAAGCGACGAGTTCGACGAGTATCGCGAGCGCGTAACGAGCGGCGCGTCCGCGCGGAATGGTAACGCTTGCCGTTTCCGCCGCGAAGGTCGCCCGCCAAGCGGCGACGGCGCGTCGGAAGGTTTCGAGGCGTTGAGAGCGTTCGGGGGGCGCCGTTTCCTCTTGCTCGGCTTGGGGCTCCGTTGGGCGCGTCGTTTTTTCTTGTTCGACTTTGGGTTCTGTTGGGCGCGTCGTTTTTTCTTGTTCGGCTTTCGTTTCCGCTTGGGGCGTTGTTTTTTCTTGCTCGACTTTGGATTCCGCTTGGGGCGTCGTTTTTTCTTGCTCGACTTGGGGTTCCGCTTGGGGCGTCGTTTTTTCTTGCTCGACTTGCGGCGCCGTTTGGGGCGTTTTTTCGGCTTGCGTTGCGGACGGTTCGTTCGAGCGCAAGGTTAACGGCTCCGTCGCGACGGCGTTTTTGACGTCGCGGCGCGTTGGGGAAGGGGCGAAATTAGGAAGCGCGATCGGCGCCGCCGGAATTTCGACCGTTTGCGCGGCGTTGCAATGGGGGCATTTTCGTCGTACCAGCGCGTCGGCGCGCCGCATTTATCGCATCGGTGAAGCATTGGAGCGATCCGTCGAACGTTGGCGGCTAATTAAAAAAAGAGCCTTTTAAGGAAAGGAAGCGATATACAAAACGCCTCGAACAACGCTTTAAGCGCGACGCAAAGGAGTTCGAGAAGAATCCAACGTCGAGCCGACGCGTCGCGACGCCGGGCGGTCGCCGCGGAACCGGAGCGGCGCGCTTCGCTCGACAAAATCGAGTAAACGACGGCGACGAGAGCGCAAGGACGCGACCAAAGGAAAAAGAGGACGAGGCTCGGCCAAAGGAAATTCGGGGGCGCGCTCTCCGACCAACGAGTCGACGGAGTAAAAATCGCCGCGAACGAACGCGCCGCGTCGCGGCCAAAGGAAAGAACGCGGGAAAAAAAACGCGTTCGCGACGGCTCCGACGAACGCCAAAACGCGTCGGCGCAACGCTTAAAAAATAAACAAACGCGCCCGAAAAGGAAAAGCGCGATGCGACCGAACGTCGCGCAAATCGTTCCTAACGCTCGGTAAAAATCGGCGCTCGATTCGACGCGAGCGGCGGTCGGCGGCGCGACGTCGTCCAACGTCGCGGGAAGGGAGGCTTCCGACGGTTCGACGGGCGAGCGCAACGCGGCGTTCGACCCTTCGACGGTCGCGAAAGGGGCGGCGCAGTTCGAGCAAAAACGGGCGCGCTCCGCGTTCGACGCGCCGCAACGTTCGCATTTTTTCATCTTGAAAGTCGGCGAATAAAGGGAAAACGGCGACGCCGAACGCGTCGCTTTTCTTTAAAGTATAACGTCGTTTGCGGAGAAAACAACGGCGAGCGCGTAAAATTTTCGCCGTCGAGCGTCCCGACGGCGCCGCGAGCGCGGTTTGTTCGGATTATTCGAGCGAAAAATCGACGTTAAACTCCGGTTCGCTTTCGATCTTTTGGTGAATCGGCAAATGACGGTAATAAACTTCGAGAATTAAGCAGTTGAGCGCGGTCGCGTAAAGCCGTCCGCCGGTTCGGCAGTGTCCGTCGGCGTTTTCCGGGAACCAACTTCCGCGTTCGTGTCCTTCGAGAACCTGCGTTTCGATTAGGCGGTCGCGAATCGCGCCGTTCCAACGAACCCAACGCGACCCGCCGACGTGGTGAACGAGTTGCGTCGCGTAATAGTTGTAATAAGGGTTCCCGAAGTTCGGGCCGCTCTCGACGATACGGTCGACGCCTTTGAGGAGCGTTTCGTTGTTCGGCGTCCAGTCGAGGTAAAGTCGGCAAAGGAGCCCGATGGCGTTCGTCGCGCCCGATTCGCTCTCGCCCGGCATATAGTAATAACGACTTCCGCCGTCGATCGCGACTTCGTCGCGGAGGAAGTGGAGCGCGCCGTCCAAAACGTTCGGCGACACGTCGAGCGAACCGACGAAACCGCTGCGCAGCGCCATCATCTGCCAACCGACGACGGACGTGTCCCCCGCTTGACCGGGCGTGTATCGCCAACCGCCGTCTTTTTCGTTTTGAGCGTTTTCGATGAAGCGAATCGCGGCTTGCGCGGCGTAACCGAGGTCGCGATGTTTCTTTTTAGCGCGGCTCGAGAGCATCGCGTAACATTCGCAAAGCGCGATCGTCGCGAGGCCGTGCGCGTACATTTGCCCGTCGTCGTTGAAACCGAGCCCGGCCTGTTCCGACTTGCCGTTCGCGACGAGGAAATTAATCGCGGCGGCGACGTTTTCTTTATATTTCCCTTCGATCGGCGTATGTCCGGCCGCGAGGAACGGGAGGATCGCCATCGCGGTCGCGGCGTTCGGCGAGTTTTTCGTTCCGGGCGCGGAGCAAGGACAAGTCGGGGCGAACGACCAAGAACCGTCGGCGTTTTGGTGTTCCGCGATCCAAGCGAGCGCAAGCGCGACCGATTTTTCGCTTCCTTCGGTGCCGCCGCCGGACGCGAGGGCCGCCGCTTTGTTCGCGCCGCGTCCGGAGAGTTCGTCGCCGGTCAAGGAACCGAGGAGCGAATCGACGTCGGACGCGAGGCTTTCGGTCGACAAGGAGTCGTCGGCGAGGGAAAGGGGCGCGCTCGTCGGGTCGTCGTAATCGGAAACTTCGGTGATTTCGGCGATGTTTTCCGATTCGGTGAAATCTTCCGCCGAGGTTTCAAACTCGACTTCTTCATTTTCGGCGTTTTCGATAACGTCGTCGAAGACTTCGTCGAAAACGAATTCGTCGCTCATTCCCGGTTGCGAAACGAGTTGCATCGGGTTCGGCAAGTCGACCTTAATAACGAGCAAGCCGAGGAGGAAAAAAAGGAGGAGGTGAACGACGGCGCTGGCGAGCCAACCGGGCGCGTCGTTGAACGCTTTTTCCCAAAGAGACGGTTGACGCAGGAAGTCGAGTTCGTCGTCGGGACGCCCGTCGGGTTCAGGCGTCGCGGCGGGGGACGGTTGGG
>JAFYVO010000126.1 GCA_017549085.1 Thermoguttaceae bacterium | reverse complement strand
CGCAACATCGCCGTCCGCGTCAACCGCTTCGTCAGCAAAAAGCGAATCAAGGTCAACAACAGCGTCGTCAGCGACAGGCTCGACGGCAGGCGCAACTTCCGCAACCGGTTCGACCGATTCAACGTCGATCGCAACTTCGCCGTCAGCGTCAATCGCTTCGTCAGCAAAAAGCGAGTCAAGGTCAACAACAGCGTCGTCAGCGACAGGCTCGACGGCAGGCGCAACTTCCGCAACCGCTTCGACCGATTCAACGTCGACCGCAACTTCGCCGTCAGCGTCAACCGCTTCGTCAGCAAAAGGCGAATCAAGGTCAACAACGGCGACCGGCTCGACCGTTTCGCCGTCGAGCGCAATTTCGGCGTCCGCGTCAACGCTTTCCACTTCGCGCGAAGAAGTTTCAATCAACGTTTCATTTTCAACGTTGTCCGCCCGTCCGACGGCGACGCTCGTCAAAATTCGCGCCTTCTCTTTCGGCAAACCAAAAACAAAAAGCGAAATCGTCGTCGCCGCCAAAACGACGATCAAAAGATACGCAAATGTCGCAACATTAAACCGATGCATTTTCTTTTCCTTTTCGCCGCGCCGGGCGTAAAACCGCAAAACTCCATCCTACTATCGTTCTTAACGGCTCTATCGCGGCGCGTCGTCTATTCCCAAAGGGCCGTTATCATTACCAAGAACGGCTACTTGTTAAACTAGATAAAACAAAGAAGAGTTCCCTATTTAAAAAAAGAGAAAAAACGCGGCGTTCTTATCGATTATATCAATTATAACGCCTAAAACTTTTTTACCAAAGTCGCGTTCTCCGCGCGACAAACGGCGCCGATTATACGGAAAAAACCGAGAAACGCCGCAAATATCTAAGAGAAACCGCCGTAAAAGCGCAAAAAAGAATTTGCCAAAACCGAAAGTTGGAAGTATTCTATAAATGTCGCGCGTCGACGCAGACGAAACTCGCGGCCGTTCGTTCTCGGCCTCCTTCACAACGGTTTCGCGCGTTTTCGACGCTATATCACCCTTTCGGACAATAATGGTCGTTTAAGCGAGCGCAATATGAAAAAGTCCCTGATCGTTTCCCTCTTGATTCTTGCCGCGTCGACCGCCTTGGTCGGTTGCAAAAGCGGGTTCGGCAGTTGTTTCTCTCGACCCGGTTCCCGCGTCCCCACGAGCGCGATCGCGGAAACCTCTTCGACGGAAGCCGCCCCGATCGCTTACGACGAAGTCGTGATGATGCAAACGAACGGCGTCAACTCCGTTTGCGACCCGTGCGCGCCGAACGCCTGTTCGCCGTGCGACCCGTGCGGTTCCGCTCGCGGCGCTTCCGCCGCTTATCCCGCCGCGGCTTACCCGGGCGTTCAATGATTTTTCGCGAATAACGCGAATTTAAAACCGCGCGTTCCGTTCGACGGCAAAAACGTCGCCGTTTTTCGACGTATTTACCAACGCGGCTTAACGGCGGTTTTCGATTCGTTTGCGTAAAGCGCGTCGGCTCTTGCGCCGCGCCTTTACTTTTTCGTCCCCCTTTAACGTCGGCAGTCCCCGCTGTCGGCGTTAAAACCGCCGCGTCGTTCGTCGCGCGCCGCGTTCTTCCCCTACCGACGCGGCGCGTTTTGCGCGTTTCTTCTTATTCGCTCAACGTTCGACGCGGTTTCTTTTCTTTATCTTATCTTCTCTTATTCGTTTCCGCGTAAAAACTTCTCAAACAACGTTAAAATAGCGAAATTTTAACGATTATACTAAACTTTATCGCGTCGCGTCCGATAATTCCCATAGAAGCAAACGCGCTTCTCTTTTCCTCTTTTATCTTTTCTCCTTTTAAAGGCAACCGACAGCAATGCAAAACAACGTCGCGCAACTTTTGCGCCGCCTCCGCGTCGAGGTCGATTTAGGCTTTTCGCGTTGGGAAACGGTAAAGCGTCTCCGTTCCGACGCCGAATTTGACTTTTACCTCGCTCGTCCGCGCGGTTCGAACCTCGCTCCCCGCTTTATCCTCAAAGCGACGACCGCCCGAACGAGCGGTTCCGTCGCCGGCGCCGCCGCGGTCGAACGCGATCGCTTTCTCGGCTCCCTCCTTTCGCCGCGTCTCCTTCCGACAGTCGACTTCGTTCGTCCGCGCCTTGTTTCCGAAACCCGCGCGCAACGCGGTTGCGTCGTCGTCCCGATTTTTTCCGGTCGTTCTCTTGAAGAGCGTCTCGCCGACGGCGAAACGTTTTCCCCGCAAACGCTCGACGCCGTTTTCGCGCAACTGGCCTCCGCGCTCGCCGTCCTCCATCGCGCCGGTTGGGTCGCCGGCGAATTAACGCCTTCCCGCGTTCTTCTCGCCGATCCGACCGACGCCGCCGCGGCGCCGACCGCGACGCTCCTCGATTTCGCTTCCGCTCGACGTTTCGAACTCCCTTCGCTCCTCGCCGATCCGCGCGTCGACCGTTTCGACGCCGACTTCGCCCTTCCGCCCGACGTTTTTTACGCGCCCAACGCTTCGCCGGAACGCGACTTGCGTTCTTTGCGTCGTTTCGTCGAACGTCTAAAAGAAAACGCCGCGTCGCACCGCTAATAAAAAAAGCCGTCGAGTTTCCCCGACGGCTTTTTATTTCTTCTTATTCCGAACGTTAAACGTTAGTTCGTCCCTTTTCCTTCCGCTTCGCGCTTCGCTTTTTCCTTATTCGCTTCGACGAAAAGCATCCGCAGCTCATGCGCGACGTTTTCGAGCGTTCGGGTTTCCATTTCGGTTCGATTCCCTTCCGTTTTTTCCAACAAAAGGTCGACCGCGTCGATGAAGTACGCCGCTTGATTCATCATAAAGACCGACTTCCCGGTCATCGGGTTCGGCAAAATCCCCATCGAAACCATCGCTTGTTGCGCGAACGTCGTCGCGATCGTTACCAACGTCGGTTTCGGGAGCGGCGCGTTGAAATCGAACTCTTCTTTCTCTCCGCCGCAACCGCAACCGCCGTTACGCCCGTCGCAACCGCAACCGCCCTCGCCGTCGTTATGCCCTCCGCAACCGCAACCGCCCTCGCCGCCGTTATGTCCTCCGCAACCGCAACCGCCCTCGCCGCAACGGCAACCGTCTTTTTTCATTTCCTCGTTTTGTTCGCTCATTTTCTCGACTCCCGTTCGCGTTGCAACGCTTTCCGCCCCTTGCGCGACCAAGCGTCGTTCGCGTTTTCCTTCGTTCTTCCTTCCTCGTTCGCCGACCGAACCCCCGGCGGCGCGCGCCCGCCAACCGAGCGCTTTCCCCTTATTATATCCTCGAAAGTCAAGAATGCAAACGAGAAAATCAAAATGTTTCACGTGAAACGTTGTTTCCCCGCTTCCCGAACGTCGCGCGCCCTTTATAATAAAAGCGTCGTTTTTCCCT
>JAFYVO010000125.1 GCA_017549085.1 Thermoguttaceae bacterium | reverse complement strand
GCCCGTTCCTCCCTTAACGTTCCCAATCCGCGCCGATTCACGACATTTGCGCCAAAACCGCCGTCGCAATCCGCGCCAACTCTTGCGCTTCTTGCTCCGTCTCCTTCCGGAACTCCGCGACGACCCTATTCCCGCCGTCCGCCAACCCATACGTCTCCACCCAAGCGCGCGGTTCGAAAAACATCCCTTTCCAAGTCGCCTCATAATCGATTTTTCCGGACTTGTCGCATACTCTCGTCCCTTTGAAGGAACTAATACGCAACGGCGTCTTTCCGGCCTGTCCCGGCCAAATACTCTCCGGCCAGCACGACCAACGAATCGAAACGTTCGCGACTTTCCCGACCGCTCGCGCCGTCAGCGCGACGACCGCCAACTCGCCCTTTTTCGACGCCGCTTTCACCGCCAAGACGACCCGCGTCTTTCCCGTCGCCGCCTTGTGATTGTCGCCCCGCGTTAGCGCGACGTCGCCGCCGGTCGTTTCGTAAAACTCCGCGACGAAAGCGTCGAGGAACGCGTCGACTTCCGACGCCGGAATCGCCGTCGACGTTACCGTCGTTTCCGTATCCGAATCGTAAGGCGTCCAAAGCGGCATAACCGGCAAATCGGCGAAACGCGTCGGTTCGAGCGCAAGCGCACGCGCGTAAGTTGCCGCAAAATCGCGACTTAGTTTCTTGAACCGCTTTCGGCAACGCCGTAATTTCGGAATACGATGAAAGCCGCATTCAAAGAAAAGTATCAATAAGATAGGGCTTAACGCAACGGGCGTCGCCGCAAAGAGCAACGCGACCTCCGCGCCCTCTTCGCCCAAAACCTCCGTTAGTTGCCTGACCAAATCGATCATTTTTCCTTCCGCTCCTTTCGCCGCTCCGCCGTTTCCGCGACAAAACCCGTAAAATCCGCGCAAGCCTTACGTTTGCAGCGTTTACCCCGATTTTTCGCCGTCATTTTACACCCGCGGCGCCGAAAAGCAACTCAAAAAAAAAAAATCGCGACGATTTCCAAAAATGCTTAAAAAAGAATCGGCGTCTCCGTTAAATTCAACGCAAACTAGCGCGTCCCCCAAAAAAGCGCGTCAAAACCGACGCGCTCCGTAGGAGTTCGCGACCAAAATCCCAAAGCGACGGAAGGCGCGACGCCTCGACGGGCCCCAAAAAGAAAACGCTTTACTCGTTAACCGCCGTTGAACCGACGCGCGGCGTTAAGAAGAAAGAGAAAAAAGAAACGCTTCAAGTCAACAAAGTCGACGCAAAGCGCTTAAATTAACGTCGTTTTTAGAAAAAACGCGCGGTTTCGCCCGCTTTCGTCGTCAGCGCGAGCTGGTAACGACCGTCCCGAGCGGTTCGCGGCCCGGGTAATTGACCAAGACGTAAACGTTGCGGTTCGGCTCGACGCGAACGGTCGTCTCGACCGGCGTTCCGATACGTTCGCCGGAGCGGTTCCCGGGATAAAGCGTCAAGCGCCGCTCTCCGCTAGGGATTTCGAGACGCGCCGCTTGAATTTGCGCCGGTAAAAGTCCCCAACAGCGCGTGTCCGCCGTTTCGGTCGCCTCCCAAACGACGCCCGCGACGTTCGCCGCCAAACCGACCCATTCGTTGACCTGCCCGACTTGTTGCGCCGCGTAAATCGTCCCTTTTTTGACGATTCTCCGAACGACCGCCTTAGCGATTTCTTGATTTTTCGTCGCTTCAAACTGTCGCGACGCCATTTCGTTGACGTCGGCGAGCGTCTCCGTCGTCGCGCTTTGTTCGCCGTCGACCTCGACCGCAACGCAAGCGATTCGCGGCGGCTCGACGACGATTTGCGGAATCGGAACCGGCGCGACGGTCGGCGGAACCGCGTATTTGTTCGTCGCCGAGAAAATTTGGTCGGCGATTAAAAGCGAAATTTGCGTCGCGGGCGAGTAAACTTGCTCCTTCCAAGGCCCGCGCCCGACGAACGCGAAGACGTAAACGCAGCCGTTCCCCGGTTGAGAGTGAACGCTCGTCCGCGCTCGCTCGACGTCCGCCCGAGCTTGGGTAAACTCCGGCGCCCAAGCGGCGACCTGTTCGTACCGCCGCGCCGCTTCGTTTTGGTCGGCGTAAGTCTCTTCGAGAAGAAGACCTTCGAGGTAAGCGCCGAGCGGAACGCGCGGATACGCCGTTTTCGGATTGATCGTTTTTTCCGGATTTTCCGGATCGGGAATCGCGCCGCCGCGAACGATCGCGTCCTGTTTGGCGACGATCTGCTTCGCGAACGCCCGCGCGTCGCCGCCGTCGCCGGTTTCGTCGCCGCTCAACAACTCCGCAAGCGTTAAGTAGGCGCGGATCAAGACTTTCTCGTAATCTTCGCCCTCGTAAGACGCGGCGTTCTCGTCGGCGAGACACGTCAAAAGATTTTCGCCGGTTCGCTTCGCCGCTTCCGCTTCGAGTTCGTCGAAGCGGTCGCGAACGGCGAGGAGTTTCGCTTTCGCGTCGCCGACGCCGCCTTCGCAAAGCGCGACCGACGCGGCGTTTAACGTCAAAACGTCTTGCTCTTTTTTGGGCGCTTTTTTCGAACGCCGTTCGATTTCCGCCTTCGCCGGTTCCAACGAGCCGACGTCGTAAAGGTCGCGACGGACGGTTTGAAGGTGTTCTGCGTACCGCGACGCGCAACCGCCCCCGACGAGCGCCGTCAACAACGCCGCCGCGCCGAACGCCGCCGTTT
>JAFYVO010000014.1 GCA_017549085.1 Thermoguttaceae bacterium | reverse complement strand
TCGCCGCTCGACCGGAAAGCCGCGCCGCCGGGCCGCGTCTTCCGCGCTCTTAGCCAACGCGACGCAACGCGTCCAAACCGTTTCGGCGTCGGCGTTTCCGCTTCCGTTCAACGGTCGCCGCGCGCTCGCCGAATCGTCCAACGTCAAGACGACGGTCGGCTTTTCCTCGACGCGGCGCGTCAAGACGGGATCGACGAAGAGCGTCGCCGTCGTCAAAAGGAAACAAAAACGCAAAATCGCGACGATTTTCGACGTTTTCAAAAACGCCGACGCGCCGACGCCGCAAAAGACAAGAACCGCGACGGCGGCGGCCAGCTCCCAAACCGTTCGGTCGGTCGTCAACGTCCAGTCCATCGCGCCTCTCCCGTCTTCTTTTCGTTAAACTTTCGCCTAATTTCGACGCCGTTTTCAAAAAATCAAACGCCGCCGCGCCCGACGGCGTTTTCGGTCGCTTTTCTTCGTCGACGCCGTTACTTTGAGAACCCGGCCAGCCCGACGCCGACCGCGACCAGCGTCAACCCCGCGACGACCGCCGCGTTCAACGGCTCGCCGAAAAACGCGATCCCCAACGCCGACAACACGATCGTTTGCGACGCGGCGACAAGGGTCGATTTCGACGCGTAAATCCGCCGCACCCCTTCGATTTGGAAGTAAAAACCGATCATATTCGCAATCCCCGCCCCGAGCGCGAGCCCCCAACAGGCGGCGGGGGGCGCGACGAACGCTCCGACGCCGCGGTCGAGCGCCAAGCAAGTCGCAAAAATGAGCGCGCCGACGCCGGTCACCGTTACCATCGCCAGCGTCGTCGGCGTCCGAACCGCGTCCGGATTCCCGTCCAACGTTCGGTCGCGCAACGCTTTGCGCATCATCGTCATCTGCGACGAGTACCCGAACGCGGCGCAAAAAACGCAAAAGAGGCCGAACCCGATTCGCATCTGCCGCCCCGCGATTTCGCCGGTTCCGTCCCCGGCTTGACTCAGCCCCAAGAGCGCGACGGCCGTAATCAGCGTTAAAATCGCCGCCGCTTTCGTTTTCGTCACTTTCTCCTTCAACCAAAACGCGCCGATCGCCGACGTTCCGATCAGTTGCAACGCTTGCACCAAAGGCGTCGAAAGCGCCAACCCGATCGCCGCGTACGACCAAAAATGCGGTCGAGCGCCGACGAATTGGCACATAAACCCGGCGCCGAGAAGAAGCGCGACGACCGTCGCCGTCGGGAAGCGGTACCGCCCGCGCAAGTATTGAATCAGAATGAACGGCGCGATGCAAACGACCGTCGTCATCTCTTTGATCACGAGCGACCAGTCGGAACTAACGTCCGCGTACTCGGTCAAACTGCGCATAAAAAAGAGCGACACGCTATAACACGGCGCCGAAATCAGCGCGCTCGCGAACCCGATCGTTTCGTCGCTCCAACGCCGTCCGAAAATAACCGCGCCCCCCGTTTTTTGCGCCGCTTCCGACGCCGCCGTTCCTTTCGTTTCTTCTCGCGTTTCGCTCATTCGCGTCGCTTCCTCCTTTTTAATTCGCTTCATTTTTGATTATTTAAAATTCGCTCTTTTTTCATTCACGGAACGCCGACGCGTCGTTTGAAAACTTCTAAAAACTTGCATTTTTTCAATCATTGCGACAAAAACCGCTTTTCGCGCCGTTTAACGCGCTTGTTTGGCGCGGTTTCGACATTTTTGGCGTTTTTGTCGTTTATATTATACTCGAAACGGCGATTCCTCCAAGAGCGTTTGAAAAAATCTCGACTCGCCCGCTTTTAATTCCCGCCTCGCGGCGCTATAATAAGGACGCAAACTTTTCCGCGACCGGCGTCTCCGACGACGGCGGCTCCGCGATTTCACGAACACGTTCCCCTTCACCCCCACGGACTTTCGCAATGAACACGACGCTTCCCGCCCTCCGCTCGACGCGACGTTCGCGCTTCGGCGCTCGCTTTTTCGCGCTCGTCGTCGCGCTCGCCGCTTTCGTCGCGGTCGACTCGACGGCGCTCTCTCCCGCTTTCGCGCAAAACATCTACTCGATTTACTCCGCGTTCAACGGGCCGGACGCGCCGATTCCGGAGGGGCAAACCGCCGAAGACGTCGAGCGTTACGTCGGGCCGTCCGACTTCCTCCTCGACAAAGCCGGAACGTTCTTCTACGTCGCCGAAGGGGACGCGGGCCGACTGCGTCGCGTTCGCGCCGACGGAACGGCGGCCGCCGAGTCGATTCCGCTTCCGTTCAAGCCGAACAAAATGCGCTTTTTCCCGGGCGAAACGAAGCTCGCGATCGTCGGCGGCGGGCATCAAGGTCGGCTCGCGATCGTCGAAATCGCGCAAGCGACGGAAAACGCCGACGCGGCGCCGGAACCGCTCCCGCTTCGCGTCGTCGCCGATTATCCGATCGGGCACACGCCGAGCGACGTTTCGGTCAAGCGGACGGACGACGGGCGCGAACTCGTTTACGCGACCCTTCAATTTGAAAACGCGGCGCTCGAAATCGACGCGGCGACCGGCGAAACCGTCCGCCGTTGGGACGTCGGGCGCGAGCCGTTTTGCGCCGAGCTGACGCCGGACGGTCGCCGTTACGTCGTCGCGGGTCGCATCACCGACAAGCGCGCGAACGTCTCTTACTCCTGTTCGGCGGTGCGCGTTATCGACCTCGACGCGAACGAAGTCAAGAAAACCGACCTCCTGAACGGGCACAACCTTTTGACGGATATGACCCTTTCGCCGGACGGCAAGTTCGCGTTCATCTCGGCGGTTCAAGGGAACTATCTCTCCGTTACGAGCCAAGTTTCCGGGGGCTGGATCGCGGAAAACGTCTTCCTCGTCGTCGACGTCGAAACTTGCGAGTTCGTCGAAGTCTTCTTCCTCGACGACGAACAGCTCGGCGCCGGGAACCCTTGGGGGATCGCTTGTTCGGAAGACGGCAAGCGCCTCGTCGTTTCGTTGGCCGGGACGGACGAAATCGTTTTCATCCCGTTGGAGCGCGTTATGAAGACGATCGCCGACCGTCCGGACTGGGCGCGCCCCGGCTTCGGCGCCTACATGTACTCGTCCTTCGCGACCGGCGAAGTCCAGCTGCCGATTCGCCTCCGCGTCAAATTCGGCTTGAAGGGGTTGCGTCAAACGATCGTTCGCGGCGACGACGTTTACGTCTTATCTTACTTTGAAGACGCGATTTGCAAAGCGACGCTCAAACTCGCTCCGCCTTACGAATATTACCCGAATTCTTACGTTTCGCAAGAGACGCCGCCGCGCTTGCTCCAAACCGACGCGCCCGCCGACGCCGAAAACGCCGCCGAACGTCCGGACGACTCCGCCGAGGAAGCCGCCGCGTTCGCGCAACTCGCCGCCGAAACCGCTTCCGACCCGAACGTCGGGCCGCCTCTCCGTTTCGTCGACCTCGAACCGCGCCGCCCGCTCAAAGGCGTCGAAATTAGCCGCTCGTTCGCCCGTTTGGCGCCGAAACCGCTCTTGACGACGCGCCG
>JAFYVO010000124.1 GCA_017549085.1 Thermoguttaceae bacterium | reverse complement strand
CCGGAGCAGGAGCCGCACGTCGGGCAGCTTTTTTCTTCGATTTGACGCAGGCGGTCGTTCGAAACTTTGCCGTTTTCGTTCCCGGCCGCGGCGGCGAAGATCGAGATTAAGTCGAGCGGGGAACCGTCGTTATCGCGACCGGCTTCCATCGGGCCGCCGGAGGTGAAGATCGTCGGGATGTTGCAACGCATCGACGCCATCAGCATGCCCGGGACGATTTTGTCGCAGTTCGGGATGCAGATCATGCCGTCGAATTTGTGGGCGTTGATCATCGTTTCGACCGCGTCGGCGATGATTTCGCGGCTGGCGAGGGAGTATTTCATCCCGTCGTGCCCCATCGCGACGCCGTCGCAAACGCCGATCGTGTTGAAGATAAAGGGAACGCCGCCGGCCGCGCGAACGGCGTCGGCGACAAACTCGGCGACTTGTTCAAGGTGAACGTGCCCCGGGATGACGTCGACGCGGCTGCTGACGATCGCGATGAACGGACGTTTGAAGTCTTTCGGCGAGACGCCGCAAGCTCGGAGAAGACCGCGGTGCGGCGCGCGGTTGGCGCCTTTTTTAATTAAGTCGGAACGCATCGTAACCCTTTGCTTCGTTGGACGTTAGGTTTGGCCGTTGAACGCTCCGGAAATTGCGAAAAACGCCCAAAACGTCGTGTGAAACGACGCGGCGTCGCGAATTGAGCGCGCGGCGAAAACTCGGAATATAAAAATTGCCGATATTTATTATAGCGCTTCAAAACTCGGCGTCGAGACCCGCGAACGGTTTTGACGCGTTTTTTTCGAATTTTTACGAACGCCGCGGCTCAAAAGAAGAAAAACGGACGGCGCTAACCGGCGCGATAAAAGGCGTTGGATCGCTGTTGAAAGAAGAAAAAAAACGGCTTTTTTTGCGAGAGTTTCTTGCGAAAATTTACTTGGGGCTCGCGCTTCGAGGGCGAACGCCGCGGCGTTGGCGCGTCGCGGCGGCGCTGATTGGCGACTTGGCGTCAAGAGGTGTTATCTTGCGTAATTTTGTTCGCGGTATTTGATCGCGTCGGCGAATTTTTCCACGACGGAAGCGCTTGCGCGGCATACGGTTTCGTCGGGGAAGGCGTAGCGTCCGATTTTTTGCAGGGCGTCGGGGAGCGCGACTTCTTTTAACGCCGAACAGCCGAACGCACGTTCGCCGATTTCTTCAAGGCCTTCTGAAAAAGTAACTTGCGTCAACGACCGGCAATGGTGGAACGCGAAGGAGCCGATTTTTTTCAAGTTTTGCGGCGTATCGACTTCAGTCAACGAAACGCATTTGTAAAACGCGTTCGAACGTATTTCGGTAAGCGTCGGCGGAAAAACGACTTGCGCGAGGCGCGAACAGGCGTAAAACGTTTGTTCGTCGACTTTGCCGAGGCTTGTTGGAAGTTCGATTCGCTCCAGCGACGAACAACCGACGAACGCCAATTCGCCGATCGACTTAACGCCGTTTGGAAGAACGAGTTGCGATAACGACGAGCAACCGGCGAACGCGAGTCGGGCGATCTTGCCAAGGTTTTCCGGGAGTTCGACGCGCTCCAACGAGGAACAGCCGAAAAAGACGCGTTCGGGGAGCGTTTTAACTTTCGGCGGGAAGACGACTTGCGTTAAGGACGAACAGCCTTCGAACGCGCTTTCGCCGAGCGTTTTAAGTTTCGCCGGAAGGCTGATTGTTTTCAAGGCGTCGCAACGGAAGAACGCGCGCTCGTCGATTTTTTCAAGTCCGTTGGGTAAAACGACTTGCGTTAAGGAATCGCAACGGGCGAACGCTTCGTAAGCGAGCGTTTTGACGCCGGGCGGAACGGTAAATTCGCCCGATTTCCCTTCCGGGCAGCGGACGAGCGTTTTGCCGTCTTTGGAAAGAAGAACGCCGTCTAAGTCTTGAAAATTAGCGTTTTCCGGAGCGACGCGAACGGCCGTTAACGCTTTGCAGTCGAAAAACGCGGTTTCGCCGAGTTCTTCGAGCGCGGCGGGGAGGTCGATTTGCGTCAACGCGGCGCATTGGGAAAACGCGCCGAGTTCGATCGATTTAACGCTCGACGGTAAAACGACTTGCGTTAGCGCGGCGCAACGGGCGAAGGCGGCCTCGCCGATTTGCTTGACGCCGTCGGGTAATACGATAGACGTTAGCGCCGAACACCCGGCGAAAACGCGGTTTCCGACGATTTCGAGTTCCGACCGAGGTTGAAAAACGACGTCGGAGAGTGACGCGCAACCGGAAAACGCGGAGTCGGCGATCTCTCGAACCGACGGCGGTAAAACGATTTGCGTTAGCGACGTTTGGTTTTTAAAGGCGCGAACGCCGATTTTAGCGACCGGACGACCGTCGATTTCGGCGGGGACGACAACCGACGTCGCGTCGCTTGGGAGAAATTTTTCGAGCGTAACGACGTCGTTTTCGACGCGCCGTTCGAAGTCTGTCGCAGGGTTCGGCGACAAGACGGCGTTGTTTGATAACGTCATTGAAGATAACCTTTAATAATTGATTGTCAATCGATCGGGACGCGTTGTTTAAGAGTGGGCGACGCGGAGTCGTTTGATGCGTCGAACGGCGAAGCGTCGTCGCAAAACATTCGGCGGCAAGACGTTGCGGCGCCGATTTAGCGTCGACGCCGCGCTTTGTCGTCGGTAACAACGTTGGATTAGTACATCGCGGCTTTCACTTGCGCGATCGCGTTGAGGTGGTGTTGGCGGTCTTTCGCGAAGGTGAACTTCCACGGCGCGGTCAGGAAGCCTTTAAGTCGTTCTTCCGAAAGGTTTTTGCGGCAGAAGTCGACGGTGAGCCCGAAGTTTTCGTCGTTCGACCAGTTCGAGCCTGT
>JAFYVO010000013.1 GCA_017549085.1 Thermoguttaceae bacterium | reverse complement strand
GCGCGGTCGACTTCGACGACATTTTGCTCTTGACCGAAGACCTGTTCCGCCTCTACCCGGACGCCTTGGCGGAGGAGGCCGCGCGCTTCGATCATCTCCTCGTCGACGAGTACCAAGACACCAACATGTGTCAGTACCGCGTCGTGAAGGGGCTCGCGCTTCCGCATCGCAACCTTTGCGTCGTCGGCGACGACGACCAAGCGATTTACGGTTGGCGCGGCGCGGAAGTCAAGCATATTCTTAACTTCCAGCGCGACTGGCCGGACGCGAAAGTCGTTCGGCTCGAAGAAAATTACCGTTCGACGGCGCAGATTTTGCGTTGGGCGAACACCCTCGTCGCGTTCAACGAAACGCGGCACGCGAAGCGGTTGCGTTCGACGATTCAAGGGGAACCGCCGCGGATTCTGCAGTGTAAAGACGCGGAGGAAGAGGCGAAACGCGTCGCGCTCTCGATTCGAGTACGAATGGAGGAGACGCGGCAACATCCCCGCGATTTCGCGATCCTTTTCCGAACGAACGAACAGACCCGCGCCGTCGAAATGGAGCTGCGGTCGGCGAAGATTCCTTACGTCGTCGTCGGCGGGCAGTCGTTTTTCGACCGCAAAGAGGTGAAGGACGTCGTTTCGTATTTGAAGGCGATTTTGCGTCCGCAGGACGACGTCGCGCTCTTGCGGACGATCAACTCGCCGCCGCGCGGGATCGGTTCGACGACGATCGGGAAGATTCGCGAACGCGCCGTCGCCGAAGGGAAGCCGATTTGGGAGGTCGCGACGAAAGACGACGCCTTTATGGAGACGCTCGACGCAAGGTCGCGGGAAGCGACGCGGCGTTACTGCGAGCTTATCGTCGAGGAAGGAAAGCGACTCAAGCGCGACTTCACCCCGGAAACGCTCGTTAAATTCCTCGAAGCGGTCAATTATCAAGAGGAGATTAACCGCCTTTACCCGGACGAAGCGGAGCGCAAAGCGCGAACCGACTCGGTCGGCGAAGTCGTCGACGCGGCCGCGGCGTTTTTGAAGGAGAATCCGGGCGGTTCGCTCGCCGCGTTCCTTGACGACGCCGCGCTCGGCGGGCCCGATTTCAGTTCGCAGCAAGATAAAAAGTCGAAAAGCGACGCGGTCTTGCTCTCGACGTATCACGCGGCCAAGGGGCTCGAGTTCAAAGAGGTCTATATGGTCGGGATGGAAGAGGGGATTCTGCCGCACCAACGTTCGATCGAGACGCTGACCGAAACGGCGATCGAAGAGGAACGGCGCCTCTGTTACGTCGGCGTTACCCGCGCGCAACGCCGCTTGACGCTGACGCTTGCGCTCGCTCGGACGAAATGGGGGAAAGCGCGTCCGACGATTCCGAGTCGATTTCTGTACGAATTGACGGGGCAGTCGGACAACCCGCGTTACCTCGCCGCGAAGGAGGGGCGCCGGCCGAACGAAACGAAACGACGTTCGTAAAGGGGCGACGCGAAGAGAGAATAGACGTTCGAAGTTAGCGGAGAACGGAAAGAAAAACGCGGTCGAGCGCCGGTCGACCGCGCCGCGAACGATAAAAAGAACGATTTTATCGAAACCGTTCCTTTTTTTACGCCGTTTTTTGGCACATTTTTTTTTTTTTGATACATAAAGAACGCCGCGTCGGGCGTCGACGATAGTTTTGACGTCCGACGCGTTCCATAAAGTAAAGGAAGTGAAAAATGACGTCGCGTCGCGGAATGCGTCGCGCTCGCCGCTAGACAAACCGCGCCGCGGAGGTTATACTAAGAGGAGGGGCGCCGTTGAGCGCTAGTAATTCGCAAGCTATTCGGCTGATCGCTTTATTGAAAATGATGACGCAAACGCCGGGAACTCCCGCTTATTTCGCTAACGCGCTCGACGTCGACGAGCGAACGATTCGACGTTATGTTCAACAACTGCGCGACGCCGGTTTTCCGATCGTCGCCGACCGAGCGACCGGTCGTTTGGAATTGGCCAGCGATTACGGCGTCCCTCCGATCGAATTTACGGAACGCGAAGCCTTGGCGATTCTCGTTCTTTTTCACGAAGCGGGCGCGAAGCTCGACGGCGCGCTTTTCGCGTCGTTGCGCGACGCGGCGGCGAAATTGGCGTCGACGCTTTCTCCGACGCTTCTTGATTTTGTTGAAGCGACGCGGGTTCGCGTCGCGATGAAACGGGGCGCGGTCGACGCAAGCGAGAAACGCTCGGCGGAAATGAAAAACGAGATGGAAAAATCGAACGAGTCTTGGGCGCGGAACGAAAGCGCGGCGAACGACGGCGGGCGCGACCGCTTTTTTGACGCGATTTTCGACGCTTGTTTAGCGCGCCGTCCCTTTGAAGCGCGTTATCAAGGGCCGGTTGGGCCGACGTTAACGACGACGCTTCATCCTTACGCCGTTTTTTATTCTCGCGCTTGGTACGTCGTCGGTTATTCCGCGCTCCATCGCGAGACGCGAACCTTCAAGATCGCGCGGTTTGAGAGCGTCGAGCCGTCCGACGCGAAGTTTCTGGAGAATTTGAATTTCTCGTTAGATTCGTATTTTGGCGACGCTTGGCGTTTTATTCGCGGTTCGCGGACGCACCGCGTCGTCGTTCGTTTTTCGGAGAAGGTTGGGACGAACGTCGCCGAGGTGCGTTGGCATAAAACGCAACGGACGCGGGTTTTCCCGGACGGAAGCGCGGAACTTGAATTTCGCGTCGCCGGTTTGACCGAGATAATCTGGTGGATTCTCGGATACGGCGCGGAGGCGGAAGTCGTTGAACCGCCGGAGTTGCGCGAGATGGTCGCCGAACACGCGCGCCGCGTTTTAGAACGGCTTGAGCGTCCCGCGACCAAACGAGACGACGACCGTTTCGACGCGAACCCTTGGCGACGACGTTAAAGCGCGACATTGCGCCGCGTCGCCGCGTCGCGTCGGTAAAACGGGGGGATTGCGCAAACTGGGAAAGCGGTTGTCGCGACTGACGGGGAGGAAAGGCGCCGACGGTCGAAAAAAAATGAAAAAATAAAGAAAAAAAGTCGGCGAACGCTTGAAAGTTGCG
>JAFYVO010000123.1 GCA_017549085.1 Thermoguttaceae bacterium | reverse complement strand
GCCGTATTATTGCGGGCTCGAACAAGGCGCGACGGTCGACGTTTACGCCGAGGACGATATTTACGACGGCGACCGTCGTTTGCGTCGCGTTCGCGTCGTCAACGATTTCTATTGGGGCGAGATGGTCGGAAACGAAGGGGGCGCGAAGATTCAATTCAACGGCGCCGGGCCGTATTACCCGCTCGTCGTGGAAGGCGGGGGCTTTTTTATCGAAAAACTTCCGGGGATCGACCTGCCGATTCTGCAAAACGCGACCTTTAAAGTCGTTCGCGACCCGCGTCCGACGATGACGGCGCCGGTTGGACTTCCCCAGGGCGCGGTCGTCGACCTCGAATGGTCCGGGACGGACGACCAATCGTTCGCGATCGGTTACGTCGACGACGCCGGGGTGGCGCGCGGTTACAACGTTACGGTGATGTTCGCGCCGGACGGTTCGGTCGATTACGTCGAAAACAACGGGCGCTTTTCGCCGACCGACACGATCTTCTTCCTGATCGGGCGTTGGGATCGCATTTCCGCGCTGGGGATCGAGCCGCTCGACCCGAGCGACCCGGACTCCGAATGGCGACCGCTCGTCGAAGACGGTCTTTGGAATTTTGAAGACTCGTTGAACGCTTGGGTTTCGATCAACCCGACTTCCGGTCTCGTTACGACGACCGAGGTCAGTTCGCCGGTCGACTATCTCGTCGGCGATTCGCTCGGCGGTTTATACGAGTCCCGCGAGTTCGCTCGCATGTCGAAACGCAATATTGGAGGACGCTAACGATGAAAACGACGCAATATCGCAAAACCGCGCCGATTTCCGGGCGTTCGACGCGCTTCGGGATGACGCTCGTCGAGATTATGGCGGCGATTTTGGTTTTGTCGATCGGTTTGGTCGGCGTTATTTCGGCGATTCCGTTCGGCGGGTTGCGAATGGCGCAAATGCAAGAGGCGGACAACTCTTCCGCGCTCGGTCGCAACGCGTCGCGAACAATGAAAGCGAACGGTTGGGCCAATCCCGCGAACTGGCGCTACGAAAACGGCGACCCGACCGCGGTCAACGCGAACTCGGTTTACGACAACGGCAACCTGAATTTGACGTTCCCGTTCTTCGTCGATCCAATTTCGAAAAGCGTCGACCCGCCGGAATTTTTCGCGACGACGCCGACCGGCGGTTTCGACTCCTTTTTCACTCGCGTCGCGCCGGTTCAAAACCGAATCGTTCCCGGCGCCGGGCGCCCGGCGATTAACGCCGCGCAAATCGAACGCGCGTTTTACCTCCAAGACGACCTCGTTTACGGGTACGCGAACGGCGAAGACGAAACGCTTTACCGTCCGCGCGTCGAAACGACCGACGGGCTCCTCGGCGACGTCGGCGACCCGGACGCGACGGCGCCCTTTAGCGGTCGTTACACTTGGTTCGCGACCGTTTCGCCGAAAAACTCGTCCGGCGACTTTGTCAACTGCCCGAAAGACGCGCTCGCGGCGGCCGATTACGACGTCGTCGTTTTTGAAAATCGCGTTCCCGGCGACGAAAAAGCGTTCGCCGCGCGCCTTGAAGGCTCCGGTTACCAAGGGGGCGCCGTTACGCTCGACTTGACGAGCGGCGTCGACGTTAATAACGTCGGAATCGACGCGCTCGACGTCGAACGGACGCTTGAACAACTCGAAACGACCCGTTATATCCTCTTGACCGGGCGCGAAGATATTCCGACGAACGGTAATTTCCGCGCGTTCGCTCGTTGGTACAAGATCGCGAACTACGGCGTTTCCGAAACGGACGCCGCCGGGGTTCCGACGACCCTGCGCTTGACCCTCGTCGGGCCGAATACGCCGACCTGCTGGACGCCGAGCTTCGACGCGGCGGGAAACGCCGTTTCGCCCGGCCAACCGATCACGGCGACGATTTTCCCCGGCGCCATCGGCGTTTATTCCGGGACGGCCAACTTTTAACGGTTGAGCCGATTATAATTACGACGACGTAATTTTGCGCCGACGAGTCGAGTTTTTTCGGCGTCGGCGCGTTTGATTTTTTGGAAATTTTCCGAAACCGACGGGGCCGCGTCTCCGTCGAACCGATAGAATAAAAAATCGCGCGGAGCCGGGCAAGCGAAGCGCAAAACATACGGCGATTTTCGTCCGCGTCGGGCGGGAATCGACCTTCGCACCACGAGGAACCTTAACGATGAAACGTCGAAACCACACCGAACGGCGCGGCGTCGCGTTGCTGTTAATCTTGACGCTTTTGGCGATGTTCGCCGTCTCCGTCTTGGCCTTCATGACGATTACGTCGAATATGGCCGACACGGCGCAAAACGCCGCTAAAGCCGAACGCTACCTCCCGCCGACCGCGCAAGAAGACCTCGGCGCCGCGTTGCGCAACGTCCTGATCGGCTCGAACAACGAGCGCAACCCGATCGGGCCGTTCGGCGTCCTCGAAAATATGTACGGCGACTGGAAAGAGTACGCTATTTCCTACGATAGCGACGGCGTTCCGACCAACGCGAGCGAAAACGCGTCCGTCCAGTTCGAAGCGAACATCGCGTTCTTCCCGAATCGCGGATACGCGACGCTGACGCCGGACGTGCAAAATTACTCTTGGGGCGACGTTAAAGATTACTTCGAACGCTCCGGCGGCGTCATGACGTTCAACGACGCTTACGATTTCGCGGGCGTCGCCGACGTCGACGCGGAAGCGGCTTGGAACGACGTCGTTTCCGGTTCCTCGACCTTCGTCCTCGAAAAGGTGATCACGAACCCGACCGCGCCGCTCTACAAAAACGCCGCGATGGTCGCGCAAAACAACGGTACGGGCCAATATTGGGCCGACCACTACTATATGGCCGCCTACGACGACCCGAGCGACCAAGACGCCTATAAAACTTGGGACGCTTGGCACTTCCGCGTCGAGTTGAGCGACGATATGAAACGTTTCGTCGAAGACCTGCGCGAAGCCGCGGCGCGCAACGGCGCCGACCCGGACCGCGCCGTCGACGCGTTCAACGAATCGCTTCCGCTCGTCACGGCGCGCCTGAATCGTCCGGTTTACTCCGGCACCGGCGTCGGCGGTTTCACGCCGATGGAGGCGAAAGACGCGCAAATCACGCCGCAAATGCTCGGAAACGCCGATATCGATTCGTTCGCGCAATCTTACGGGATGAGCGCGGCCGCGTTGCGGATTCCGTTCGCGTTTTGGGTGAACGCCGCCGCGCCGGACTTGGTGCCGTATCGCCGCGGCCCCGGCGCGACGCTTAGTTTCCGCTCGATGTGGGCGCACCTGACCGACGCGAACTACGACGCCGCTTGGATCGATCCCGTCTCCGGCGCGTTGCGTTACTTCGACGATTCGAGTTGGGCGGTTAATTATCCGGTCGCTTACGGCTACCAAAACGGCGCGTACCTCGAGCCGCCGCGTTTGGCGTCCCCGTACAACGCCGCGGACCGCTTCACGCTCTTCTTGGCGAGCTACAAGCAAGCGCCCTTTATCAAATCCGGCGACCTGAGCGACGACCTGCTGACGAACCGCGACGAAACCGTTACGCCGTCCTTCCACCGTCCGGCGCTCTTCAACACGTTGGCGAACGGCTACCTGTCGATTTACGATCAAGCCTACGACGCGGGCGGCTACTCCGCGACGGCGCGCGGCGCGCTCTTGTCGGCGCTCCTGCGCAAGCTGACGCCGCGTCCGCTCCCGCTCGACCACTGGAACTTCGACGGCGGGAATGACCGTTTGCGTTACGGCGGCGGGAACCCGCAATTAGCCGAAGTCGAATCGTTCGCTCAACGGATGGCGCAAAACGCGCCGACGGCGAATCCTTACGACGTCGACGCGGACGGCGACGGCGTGCGCGAAGCGATTTGGATTCCGTCCGGGCTCCCGGTGCGCGTCGACGAAAACGGGACGCCGTACGCCACGATGTTCGCGTACACGATCGTCGACCTCGACGGTCGCGTCAACGTCAACGCCGCCGGCAACTGGGATCAACTCCCGAACAAGTTTAAGTATTTCAACCGCAACGACGAAGACGGCGGGGCGTATTCCGACGCGTCGCAACCGTATAATTACGTCGACGAACTGGCGTCGTACTGGAACGAAAACCTGAGCGGCGGCGTTTCGGTCGATTCGCCGTTCTTCAACGCCGAGAGCTTG
>JAFYVO010000122.1 GCA_017549085.1 Thermoguttaceae bacterium | reverse complement strand
GGTCGAAGAGAACCAACTCGCCCTCGCGAGCGACGCCGTGGTGGCCGGTAACGATCCCGACGAACTTCGACGATTGCCCCGGAAGCGGTTTCGCGTAGAAGAGGCTGTTCGGCCAATAACCGCCGCTCCCGTAATGCTCGACTTGGTTCGTGCCGTCCGGGTTCATCGTGAAGAGATAGCGCGAATAATAGTGCGTGATGTCGACGTATTCCCAACGGAGGTAAAGGATGCGACCGTTCGGGAGAATCGTCGGGCACCAGTCTTGGTCTTGCTCGAACGTCAGCTGACGAACCGTTTCGCCGTCCGCTTCGAGGCGGTAAATATTCCCGACGACGTCGGAGCCGCCGATGCACGGAACGCCCATCATCGACGCGGTCGAAACGAAGAGGGTCGAACCGTCCGGAACGTAGCAGCCTTCGACGTTGTTGACGTCGCCGCCCATTTCCGGCGTTACTTGACGGAGCGAACCGTCTTCAAGGTTGCATTCGAAAATTTGCCAAGCGCCGGCGTCCGAAAGCGCGGTGACGAGGCAGCGGTCGGCGTCCCAGTGGAGCGCGATATCGCCGATGAACGACTCTTTGCGCCCTTTCGTAATTTCTTTGAGCGGCGCTTTCATGTCGGCGACGTTAAGGAAAACGAGCGAGTCGTCGTATTTCCCTTTGCCGCGCGAGGCGTTCGAAATCCAGTTCGGCATGAGCGCCGGATTGTTCGTTTTGCGGAGCAAAATGTTGTCGAACTCGAAGACCGGGTGCGCGAGCAAGACTTCGCGGCGGAACGCGTCGTATTCTTTAGCGATTTCGACGATCTTCGCGGCGTCGGTTTTCTCGGCGGCGAAACGGTCGCGGAACTCTTCCCAACGCTCCATATACCCGGCTTCTTCAAACTCGTCCGGATAGTTGGCGATCATATCGTCGATGGCCAAGCGCAACGATTCGAGGTTTTGCACCGCGTACGCGACGTCCGGGCCGAGCTTGTTCAATTCGGCTTCGACTTTGCGAGCGGCGCGTTTCGCCAGCCAGTCGGCGCGTTCTTCTTCGGACGCGAAGAGTTTCGGGTCGTTCGGGTCGCCGAGAACTTGCAGTTCGACGACGGAGCCCCAGCTGTTCGCGGCGCTTTGCGCTTTCCCCGGCTCGCCCGCTTTGACGTTGTAGGTGCGCCAAAGTTTGAACTCGATCCAGTCGTAAGTTTGTTCGTCGATCAAGCCGCCGTTCGCGCCTTCGTAAGACGTCATGTAACCGCCGCCGTTCCCGCCGACGACTTTATCGCCGGAGGTGAAAGTCGGCGCTTCCGGGAACTTCGGTTGTTGGCCCGGGTTCGCGGCGTTGTTCGCGAGACGGATTTCAAAGTCTTGGTTCCCGCGAGCGTCGATGTTCCCGGTGAAAACGCGAATCGCCGAGATCGAGCGCGGTTGGCCGAGGTAGAAAACGACGCGAGACGGGGCCCCGTGCGTCGCGACGCGCCCGTCGCCGCCGAGCGTCCCCGCGGAGCCGTCCGTCAAGAATTGCGGCGAGTCGACTTGATCGGCGACGACAAGTTTCGCGCCCGGAAAATCGAGCAAATTCAAATCCGCCAATTCGGCGATCTCGACCGACGTCTCGTTAAAGGCCGATTGGTTGTTCGCCCAGCCCTTAACGACCGTTTGAACGTCCGCGGCGTTGGCGACGCTCGACGGAGCCGCCAAAAGAGCCGCCAACAAAGCCGACGACGCTAGCGCCGCGACCGAAAATAATTTCGTCATAATGTTCGTCCTTAGCGATGGCGACGCGCTCCGCCGCTCGACCTAGCTTGCCTCGTCGAGCCCCCGAGCCGCGTCCGTTGCGACAAACGCGCTCCGCCGCCCCGACTTCCGTCGAGCGAAAGTCAAATTAGCGAAGCGATAACAATTTTAACGTTAAAATCCGCGCCGTTCGACGCAAAATTCAAGCGAAAACGCCCCGATTCGCGGAACGTTCGAGCGGCCCGGCGCGCCTAAACGCTTCGAACCGTTATTTTCGTCGATTATAGCGCTTTCAATCCTGTAAAACAACCCTTTCGGCCCCCTTTTGCCGACTTTTTTTCTTTTTTCCGGATTTTCTCAACGCGCCAAACCGCCGCGCCCGCCTCAATCGCCCATTTTCTCTATTTTACCCGCTTTACCGTTTCGCGCCGCGCCGTCGAGCCGCCGCTCGAGCGCCCAAGCGACGCCCCAAAAGACGAAAAGAAGAAGGAAAAGCCCGTTTTTTCCCGGCGTTCGCGTCGACCGTTCGACGACGACCGGCGGATATTCGCCGAAACGCCGCTCGAAAAACGCTTTCGCCGCTTCCCGCGCCGCTTCCGAGTCGAGGTCGCGCAAGTCGAGCGTTTCGCCGCCGGTCGCGTTCGCGATTTCTTGAAGAACGTCGACTCGCGCCGCGACGTCTTGCGTTTCGAGCGCGAGTTTGAAGCGCGCTTTTTCGGCGTTTTTGATTTTTTTATTAACGGCGCCGGAATCTAACGTCGCGTCGTTTCCGCCCGCCGCGACGCCTTCTCCGCGTTCGTTCGGAACGCCCGCCGACTCTTTCGGAGCCAAACCGCTCGCAAGCGTCGTTTCTTCCGTTCGCCCCGCGTCGCCGCCGTCGGTCAAAAACTCGAGCGCTCGCAGAACGAACCGGCGGTAAACCGTTTTATCGCCGAGGGTTCGGAGCCGCCAAAGTTCGTCGGTTCCTTGCGCCAAGACCTTATTTTTCCCCAACGTCGCGACGACGAAAAGGGGCGTTTCGCGCTCTTCCAAAGCGTTTCGAGCGTTGAAAAGCGTCTCCGTCCCGACGCCCGGCGCCCAACCGTCGAGAACGCGCGTCAATCCGACTTCGGCAGTCGTTTCTTCCGCGTCGAGCGCCGCCCAAAAGGGCGCCAACCCGGCGAAAACGTCGCGACCGCGCGGCGTCGGAACGAGTCGCCAAGCGCCGCCTTCCGCGTCTTCGCCGTTCCCGTCATCCTTCCCTTTTCTCCTGTTCGCCCCATTTTCCCTGTTTAACAAATTCGGAGCTAAAAGCGCCGTTAAACTTTCGCCGCTTTCGCTATTTTGAAACGTTTTTCCGCCGCCGAGGAGCCAAATCGACGTTTCGCTCCCGTCTTGCGTCGCGACGTCGACGAGCGTTTGCGCTTTGGCGCCCCAACGTTCGAACGGAACGTCGCCGATCAAAATCGCGTCGAACTCCGCCAAGCGCCGCCGGGTCAAATCGCGCGGCGCGAGCGCCGTTTCGTCCCCTTCGCGAACCGCGTCGTCGACGCTAAAAAGGAGCGTTTTCAGCGCGACGCCCTCTTCCCGCCGCAACAATTCGCGCAAATATCGATATTCGTAACGCGGTTCGTCGTCGACCAAAAGAACGTCGAGCTTTTTCGACTTCACCTCGACGCGAAACGTCGCCGCGTTGTTAAACGGACAAAATTCGCCAAAATCAAACGCGCTTAAATTTCCGGCGGTTCCGACAAATTCCGCGTCCGTTTTTTCCGCGTCTTCGAAATCCGCAACAAAAAGACAATAATCGAAGACGCCGTTCCTTTCCGGCTTCCAATCGCGCTCGATCGAGAAGACGCCCCTTCCGTTCGCGTCGACTTCAACGTCGACGACGCGTTCCCAAACAAGTTTCGTCGCCGCCTCTTCTTCGTCTTCGACGTCCTTTGCGACGTCGCCGGGCGTTTCCCAAAGCCGAACGACGGCGCGCCGCGTTCCGACGCTCTTATCTCCTTGCGCCGCCGACGTTTCCGACGCGCCGTTTTCT
>JAFYVO010000121.1 GCA_017549085.1 Thermoguttaceae bacterium | reverse complement strand
GCATCGTCGAGAAGCGCAGGAGCGTTTCTTCGAGCGCGGCGACGTCGCACTTCGGAGCGCCGCGGAAACCGTCGAGCATCTTGAACGTCTTGATTTGGCGAACCATACGTTCGGCCGAGACTTTTTGCATCGGCGCGAGACGGAACGCGACGTCCTTCCAAAGTTCGGCGTAGGTGCCGCCGTGCCCGATCATGACGAGCGGACCGAATTTCGCGTCGCGGTTGCAACCCAAAATGACTTCGACGCCCTTTTCGGCCATTTGTTCGATCAAAATCGCGTCGATTTTCGCGCCCGGAACGTTCTTTTCAACGTTCGCGTAAATTTGAGCGTAAGCGGCTTTCGCGGCTTCCGGACCGTCGACGTTCAGGATGACCCCGCCCGCGTCGAACTTGTGTTTGACGTCGGCGGACATAACCTTCATAACGACTTTCGCGCCGATCTTCGAAACGACCTCGGCGGCTTCGTCGGCGCTCGTCGCGATACCGCTGGCGAGGAGCGGAAGGTTGTAGCAAGCGAACAATTCGCGGCAGTCGGCTTGCGTGAGGTATTTTTCGTCGGCGTCTTTGAGCGCTTCGGCGACAATAGCTTTCGCTTTTTCAAGGTCGCAGTCGGCGGCGGAGAGGTATTCGCGGCCTTCGAGCGCGCGGAATTCGGTCAAGCGGACGTAAGCGCCGAGCGCGGCGACGGCGTCTTCCGGGAACGAGTAGTTCGGAACGCCCTTCGAAACGAGAATATCGACGCCTTCTTTAACGTCGGCGGCGCCCATAAACGCGCAGACGACCGGTTTGCCGCAGTCTTTGATCGCTTCCGGAATTTGCGCGCCGATGACGTCGGTGTCGGTCATCGATTGCGGCGTCAGGACGACGAGCCCGATGTCGACGTTCGGGTCGGCCATCACGAGTTTCGCGGCGATTTCGTAACGGTCGCTGTGCGCGTCGCCGAGGACGTCGACCGGGTTGCGGAGCGACGCGGCGGCCGGCATAACTTCGCGGAGTTTCGCTTTCGTTTCTTCCGAAATTTCGGCGAGTTTCAGGCCGTTTTTAACGGCGGCGTCGGTCGCCATAATGCCGGGGCCGCCGGCGTTCGTGATGATGGCGAGGCGTTTGCCTTGCGGCGCCGGTTGGGTCGTGTAGAGCGCGGCGCGGTCGAAGAGTTCGGAGATCGTGTCGACGCGTTGGACGCCCGATTGCGTGAAAATGGCGTCGTAAACGGCGTCCGAACCGGCGAGCGAACCGGTGTGGCTGCTGACCGCTTTCGCGCCTTCGGCGCTGCGCCCGGATTTCAAGCAAAGAATGACCTTGCCCTTTTCCCAGAAGATTTTCGACGCGATATCGATGAAGCCGGCGCCGTCCGCGATATCTTCGAGGTACATCGCGATCGCCTTCGTTTTCGGGTCGTCGGCGAGGTATTCGAGGAGTTCCGTTTCGTTGACGTCCGATTTATTCCCGAACGACACGAACTTGCTGAAGCCCATTTGGCGAGCTTCGGCGAAGTCGAGAACGGAGGTGCAGAGCGCGCCCGATTGCGAAATGAACGCGAGGGAACCTTCCGAGCAGATCTTCGACGCGAAGCTGGCGTTCAAGCCGCATTCGGCGTTGATGATCCCGAGGCAGTTCGGGCCGACGAGCGGAATCCCGGCTTCGCGCGCTTTGGCGGCCATCGCTTTTTCGATTTCGGCGCCCTCGTGGCTCGTTTCTTTGAAGCCGGCCGAAATAATGACCATCGCCTTCGCTTTCTTGGCGATCGCGTCGTCGACGACGCCCGGGACGAACTTCGCGTTGACGAGAACGACGACCAAGTCGACTTCGCCCGGAATTTCCGCCAACGAAGTATAAGCCGTCAAACCTTCGATTTCGCCGCCCTTCGGGTTGACCGGGTAAATGGAGCCTTTGAAGTCTTTAATCAGGTTGACGAGGACGTCGTTCCCGACGACGCCTTTTTTCGCCGAAGCGCCGACGACGGCGACGGACTTCGGATTGAACATACGGTCGATATTGGCGAAACGTTCTTGCGACAACACTAGCGAGCCCTTTCTATAACGACAAACTTGCGGCGGAAAAACGGCGCTTTCGCGTCGAACGCGGCCAAGTTGAAACCCGGCTCGTTCCGTCGCGCTGGAAACGTCCGCACACATGCGGGCGAGGTCGGCGGGGCAAACCGCGACCCTACGATGACATTATTATTCATCGTACAACGTTTCGGCGTTTTGGGAAGCGACCCAAAGCCGTTTTTCGACGTTTTTTTCGAAACTTTCCGCGAAAATCCGCCGCTTCGCCGCCGTCCCCGACGCCTCAATCAACGTATTTTACGCAGACTTTCCAGTTTAACGTCGTCCTCCGACGCCTGGCCGCCGCTTTTCACCCTCTCCAAAAAAACGGGCGTTCGTCCCGAAGGTTCGAACGCCCGCTCGTCGGTTAACGCCGCGACGTCGACTTCTCGCTTCCGCGGAGTCCACGTCTTTCACGCGTCTTGCCTAAACTCAATCGGCTTTGCCGAATTGGCCGTCGAAGTCGACGTCGCTCGGCGGAGCGACCAACGCTTCGACAAAGCGGAACGACTCTTCCGCGCCGACCCAACGCAGCATCGTCGAGTCTTCCCACTCAACGCTAAGGGGCAGCTCGAAACTGTGTTTGAGGGCAAAGATAGCGTCGGAAACTTCTTCGCGCGCTTCGCCGGAACCGGGGTTCGCCTCGTGTTTGGCGATCGCTTCTTGAACGCCTTCCCAGAAGGTTTTTTCGTTATTCGTACGAGAGTCGAGAATATCGCGGTACCCCTTTTCCCAGTGGAAATCGGCGGTTTTATCGAGCGCGGCGCGAACGGCGTCGTACCCTTGCGCGTCGTTTCCGACGTTCGCGAAAGCGGCGTAAACGTCTTTAAACCAAACGGTTTTCGCTTCTTCCAAAGCGCGGCGAATCCCGTAGAAATCGACGTCGCCGCGACCGACCGAAACGAAGTCCCAACCGCGACCGCGCGCGGCGAACGGGAGGTGCCCGCCCAAAATACCGTTGCGCCCGCTCGCAGTTTTCAACACAACGTCTTTCATATGCGTGTGTGAAATCTGTTTCGAAAATTCATTAATGAACTCAATCGGATCAATGGACTGGTGCACAAAATGGCTAGGGTCGAAGTTGAAAACGAACGCCGGGTGATAGTCGAGCGCTTCCAACGCCATACGGGCCGAATGAATATCAAACGCGATTTCCGTCGGGTGAACTTCCAACGCGAATTTGACGCCGGCTTTTTGAAATTCGTCCAGAATCGGAGTCCAACGTTCGGCAAGGAGTTTGAAGCCGTCGTCGATCCAACTTTGCGGAACCGGCGGAAAACTGTACAAGTACGGCCAGATCGACGAACCGGTGAAGCCGGTAACGACCTTGGCGCCAAACTTCGCGGCGGCCCAAGCCGTGTCGATCATCTCTTGCGCGCAGTTTTTCCAGACGGTTTCGGGGGAACCGTCGCCGTGCAGACGCGGCGGGATGACCGTCAGGTTGCGGGAGTCGATTTGGTCCAAAACGCCCTGCCCGACGCAGTGATTCGAAACGGCGTAGCAGTCGAGGCCGTATTTTTCGAGTTGAGCGCGTTTGGCGGCGCAGTAACCGTCGTCTTTCAACGCGAGTTGCACGTCGAAGTGGCATTGGAGCGGGTCGTTCGGGTTTTCACAGGCGCCGCACGCGAGTTCGAGACCGGTGTAACCGAAATCGGCCATTCTCTTGAAGAGCGTTTCCGACGGAATGTCGCCGAATTGCCCGGTAATGATCGACAGCAACGGCGCTTTCCAACCTTGCAGACGTTTGTGCGCGTATTCGATATAATAATTCTTCATAAAACGACCTCGTTTAATAATTTAGGCGTTTGAATAATCGAGAAAACGAACGTCGACGACTCCGTTCGAACGAGGGACGCCGCGCTCTTTTCTTCAACAATAATAAGAATCAGTATACCGGAAAGAAGGGCGCGCGTCAAGAAAAAAAGACAAAAAGATACCGTCCGAACGATTTTTTTCAAAACCGCCGACCTAATAATCGTCGCAACAATAAGACGCAACGCGTTTTACGCCAAACGCTTATTTTCGCCAAACTCTCCGCTTAGCGTCTTTTAACGTTTCGCGCCGCTAAAACGTCCGCCCGAACGACCGTTTCCGAATCGTCCGGGCGAAAAATCGACGTTTAAACGGTCAAACCGTTCAAACCGCTAACCGCGAATCAGTTGTCCTTCGCGAATTGCGCGTCGAAAACGATGTCGCTCGGCGGGAAGTCGCATTTCTTGACGAAGTCGAACGCTTCCGTGGCGCCGAAGATACGGTCCATACGTTGGTCTTCCCATTCGACGCTGAGCGGGCCTTCGTATTTAATGTCGTTGAGCGCGCGAATGATTTCGTCGAACTTAACGTGGCCGTGACCGAGGCTGCGGAATTCCCAACCGCGACGATAGTCGCCGAACGGGATATGGCTGCCGAGAATGCCGTTTTCGCCGTCGAGTTGGAGCGCGACGTCTTTCATATGGACGTGGAAAATGCGGTCCGGGAAGCGGCGGATGAATTTGACCGGGTCGACGCCTTGCCAAAGGAGGTGGCTCGGGTCAAAGTTGAAACCGAACGCCGGGTGGTAGTCGAGGGCTTCCAACGCGAGTTGCGCCGAGTGGAGGTCGAACGCGATTTCGGTCGGGTGAACTTCAAGCGCGAACTTAACGCCGACTTCTTGGAAGACGTCGAGAATCGGGGTCCAACGTTCTTTCAAGAGTTTGAAACCGTCGTCGATCCAGCTTTGCGGAACCGGCGGGAAGGAGTAAATGTATTGCCAAATGCTCGAACCGGTGAAGCCGTTGACGACTTTCACGCCGAATTTCGCGGCGGCGCGAGCGGTGGCTTTCATTTCTTCGGCGCAGAGTTCGCGAACGCTTTCAACGGAACCGTCGCCGTGCAGGTACGGCGGGATAACCGTCAGGTTGCGGGAATCGATATTATCGAGAACGCCTTGACCGACGCAGTGGTTCGAAACGGCCCAGCATTTGAGCCCGTATTTCGCGAGTTGCGCTTTTTTCTCGTCGCAGTACTTCGGATCGTCGAGGGCTTTGTGAACGTCGAAGTGGCACTTGAGCGGGTCGTTTTCGTCGGCGCAGGCGCCGCACGCGAGTTCGAGACCTTCGTAACCGATCTCGGACATAATTTTGAACAGTTCTTCGGACGGAAGGTCGCCGTATTGAGCGGTGAAGATCGTAATCGGTCGGGCCATAATCGCTCCTCGAATAATTGCCGATAATATATTTTCGTTATTATTTTGCGAATCGGTCGCCAAACGGACGCGACGCCCGGTTCGTTCGACCTTTTCCACATTCTACCTGAAAGAACGTCAAATTGCAAACACTTTTTTATTTTTTTTCGCAAAAAAAGCCTTTTTCTCCCCTTTCTTCCGAATAAACGCCCGTTCTCGCGCGCTATCTTTGCCCAACTCCCTTATTTTGCCTATTTTCTATTTTCCCTTCATTTCCACTCCCCCCCTTTGCTTCCCCTTTTCCCCTAACTCGTTCCCCCTCAGGCCGCCTAAGCGCCGCCGAACTTCCGCGCCCGACTTGGCTTTGTATCGTTTTGAAACATTTCCGTCGTCGAAAACGCTTAAAAACGGCAAAAACCGCATCGTTTCGATAAAAATTTTAAAAAAATTTGCAAAATAAGCTAAAAAGGCTTTGAGAAACGCGGCGATATTTCTTACAATAGACGTTGAGCCTTAAGCGCCGACTCCGCGCCTTCGTTCGCCCCGCCGCGTTGCGAGCGCGCCCGTTCGGTCGTTATTATGGAAGCGCGTTTGTTTCGAAACGGATCGCCGTCCTCAACGACGTCGCGAGCGTTTTCCCACTATATTCCTTATCAATTTATTCGGACGCGTTTTGTTCGGCGACGCAATTTCCTCGTCGTCGACGTCCGCGCCCCGCTCGCGCCGACCGCCGCGAACCGCCGCCTATATTTTAGCGCCGCGCTTCGTTCGGTCTCGTCGCCAAGGCGCCCCGCGAAACCAAACGTCAACTTATTTTAGGAAAATTGCAATGAAAGTAGCGCTCAAAGTCGTCGGAGGAACCCGAACCGGCCAAACGGTTCCGATTTCAATCCCTCAATTTATGATCGGTCGCGCGGACGATTGCCACTTGAAACCGCGCAGCGAACTGATCAGTCGTTACCACTGCGCGATTTTAACGGACGACGGTTACGTCGCCGTTCGCGACCTCGGAAGTAAAAACGGCGTTTACGTCAACGGGCAACGCGTTTCAATCGAACAAGAATTGAAAAACGGCGATCAACTCGTCATCGGGCCCCTTGAGTTCGAGGTCGTTTTAACGGTCGCGCTCAAAGGGGAAACGAAACCGAAAATCACGTCGATTTCCGAAGTCGTTTCGCGCACGGTCGAGCAAAACGCGATCAACGTCGCGACGCAACGCCAAGCGCAACCGCTCGCGTCCGCTCCGACTCCGGCGCCCGCTCCGGCTCCG
>JAFYVO010000012.1 GCA_017549085.1 Thermoguttaceae bacterium | reverse complement strand
GTTCCTTTATGAAAAGCGTCGCTCTTTCGACCGCCGGTCTCGGCCTCGCCGCGACGACCGGTTCCTTCCCGGCGCCCGCGTTCTGCCGCGACGCTTCGGCCAACTCGAAACTGAACCTCGCGCACGTCGGCGTCGCCGGGATGCAAGGCTCCTTCCACCGCGGCGGTATCGCGAAAGAAAACCGTATCGGCGTTTGCGACGTCGACGAAAAATACCTCGACCAATACGCCTCCGAAATGCCGAACGCGAAGCGCTACGTCGACTTCCGCGAAATGTACGCCGAATTGGGCGACAAACTCGACGGCGTCGTCATCACCACGCCGGACCACACGCACGCGATCGCCGCGATCGAAGCGATGAAGCTCGGTATCGCCGCTTACGTCGAAAAACCGCTCGCGCACGACGTTTACCAAATTCGCCAAATGCAAAAACTCGCTCGCGAAAAGAACCTCGCGACGCAAATGGGGACGCAAATTCACGCCGGCGACAACTACCGCCGCGTCGTCGAGTTGGTCCAATCGGGCGCCATCGGCGAAATCAAGAGCGTCGACGTTTGGTGCGGCACCATCTGGGGCGGCAAACCGCGCGCTACGGATAAACAAGAAGTTCCGAAGGGGCTCCATTGGGACCTCTGGCTCGGCCCGGCGCCGGAACGCGACTACAACTCCTGCTACTTCGGCGGCAGCTGGCGCGGTTTCTGGGACTTCGGGAACGGCGGTATGGGCGATATGGGTTGCCACTTTATGGACCTCGTCTTCTGGGCGCTCGAACTGAAATACCCGACGACGATCGAAGCGAACGCCGCGGAAGCCGCCGACGCCGACTACGCGCCGAAAGACCTCCAAGTCAAGTACGAATTCCCGGCCCTCCCGGGCTCGAAGTCCCCGCTGACCGTTACTTGGAGCGACGGCGCCCGCAAGCCGGACTCGCTGAAAGAATACGGTCTCGAAAATTACGGGAACGGCGTTCTCTTCATCGGTTCCGAAGGCGCGATCTACTCGAACTACGGGCAACACACGATCCTGCCGAAAGATAAGTTCGAAGGCTTCAAGGCTCCGAACCCGACGATTCCGAAGTCGGTCGGCCATCACCAAGAATGGATTAACGCGATCAAAACCGGCGGTCGCGGCGAAACGACCTGCAACTTCGACTACTCCGGTCGCTTGGCGGAAACGATTCTCCTCGGCCCGGTCGCGTACCGTTGCGGTCAAAAGCTCGTTTACGACGCCGAAAATATGAAGGTTACGAACTGCGACAAAGCGGCGGCGTTCCTGAAACAAGCCGTCCGCGCCGGTTGGGAAGTCTGACCCGTTTCCCCCGCGTCCGGCGTCGAGCGGAAAGTTTGACGCTTTTCGTCCGGCGCCGGTTGGGAAATCGAAACCGGTTCACCCGCGTCAGGCGACCGCAAGCCGAACCTTGCGCGTAAACCTTGGTCGAACGGTTCTTTAACGCCCGTTCGACCGACGCGATTCGCTCCTTTCTCGACGTTTGCGTTCCCCGTTTTGCGAAGCGGGCGACGCAAGCGCCGGTCGCGTATCGCCCCGTCTAAAAACGCTCGTTTTTCAAAAGCGAGCGCGTTCTTTCAATTCGAGCGCGTTCTTTCAATTCGAGCGCGTTCTCCGCCCTCAAAGGAGTTCCGCAATGAAATTTGTTCCGTTGAAACGTCCCGACGACGCGACGATTCTCGCCGATATTGCCGCCGTCGAAAAAACGCTTGAAACCGAGTTGCCGCAAGAGATTAAAGCGTTTCTCTTCGAAGCGGCGGGCGCCTATCCGGAACCGAGCGGTTTCTCTATTCCGCCCACCCCTTGGCAAGAGGACGGCGACGCCGACGAACTTGAATGGTTCTTCGGACGTTCCGACGGCCCTTACGTTCGCGACGTCGAAGCCTACCTCGGGCGCGTTCCTAACAATTTCCTTCCGTTCGGAACCGACGGCTTCGGCAACCCGATTTGCGTCGCGTTCGCCTCCGACGATTTTGGAAGCCAAGTCGGAAGCGTTTGGTTTTGGGATCACGAACGCGAGTCCCCCGACGGCGGCGACGACCGAACGAACTGCTATAAACTCGCCGATTCGATTCAAGAATTTCTCGACGGCCTTTACGAACTCGAAGAAGACGAGGACGACGAAGATTACGACGACGAAGACGAGTACGACGAATAACCGTTAACGCGAACTCCTTTTGCGACCGCGCTTTCCGGAGACGCAACCGCGGTACCCGACGACGGCGTCGACGTACCCGAACGCGTCGCGGTAATGCGTTAGCGTCGGCCGCTCGGTAAAAAACGGCCAAATCACGACGATCACGTCGAACCGTCGACGGCGCCGTTCTTCGCCGATTCGCGCCGCGAAAACGTCCGACGCTCGCGCTAATTTCTTGCGCCGCCGCGCGTCAACGGCGTTCAGCGTCGGGTAATCCGGGTGTTCCCGCCGCCGCGTCTTCACCTCGACGAAGACGAGTTCGCGCGTCTTGCGGTCGAGGTAAATCAAGTCGATTTCACAAGTTACGGCGTCGACGTTGCAGGCGACAACCCGCGCCCCGGGGAGGCCGCGCACATACTCGAACGCGAACCGCTCGCCGTCGAGCCCGAGTTTATCCTTCGGGTTCGGCGTCGGTCGATTCGGCGCGTCGGAAAAGTCTTCGAACGTCGTTCCTTGACCGAACGGTCGCCCGAACCAGCGTCGCCAAAGGGCGGGACAAACGAACTTTAACGCCTCCTTCGCCCTCCAAGCGACGTCGTCCGCTTTGCCCGCGAACCATTGCGCGACGGCGCGCCCAATCCCGCCGCTTTTTACCGTCGTTTTTTTCCCGTCGCTCATTCTTTCCGCTTTCCGCCGGTCGTTTATTCGTTCGCCCTTTTCTTTAGTATACCGTCGCGGACGTCGCGACGCAAGCGCCGCCGAACATTCCGACGACAAAAAACGCCGTCGCGACGCTTAAATCTTGTCGCGACGGAGTTTACCGTTCCAAAATCACGTTAAGAACGCGCGGCGTTTCTCTGTTTCCGATTATTCAGCGATTAAGACGTAATGCAACATCGCGACGTCCGCCCACGGCCCGTACGCGACCGGCCCGCAATTAGGAAGCGCGCCGGTGGATATGAGCGCCGTCGCCGCCAGCGAATGAGCGCGAGCGTAAAGGAAC
>JAFYVO010000120.1 GCA_017549085.1 Thermoguttaceae bacterium | reverse complement strand
GTTCGACGACAGCGGCCAGTCGCGCCCGTGATTTTCAAGGACGCCGCTTTTGAGGCCGGTTTTGCGAGCGCGTTCGACCGCTTTTTCCGCCGTCATTCCGCCGCGAAGGTGAATGTGATAGTCGGTCAGATCGAGCCCGGTTTGCGCGAGCCAAGGGACGTATTCCTCGAACGTACGAGCCGGTTTCGCGGCGTCTTGAGCGGCGACGTTCGACGCGGAAAGGGCGAACGCGGCGCTCAGCGCGACGAAGGAAAGAGCGGCGGCGAAAATTTTACGCATCGTTGGTTCCTTAAAATTTCGGATAAATAGGGGAAGCGGAGCGGTTGGGAGGATTCCGTCGACCGCCCGGGAATAACGGGTATGCGGGAACGGGCGTTACTCGGCGACGCGCCAGTCTTGGAGACGCAGCTCGACCTGTCCGAAATAATCGTTGAAAACGACTTGGTAAGCGACGTCGAATTTAACGTTCGGGTCGGCTTCGACGAGCGCGTTCATTTCGTCGACCCAATCGCCGCAACCGAACGCGACGGCGCGACGCTCGTCGTGAAATTGACGGAAACGGCCGGAGAAGGTGCGCCCGATCGGCTGTTCTCCCGGAGGCGCGCCCGGTTTCGGCTTCCCTCCGCCGACGCGACGCGCTTGCCCGACGAGCGAAACGCCGTACGCGGCGAAGATCGGACGCGGGTTTTCCGCGCCGAACGGCGACATCTTGTCGAGGTCGGAAACCGCTTGGAAGTTCAACGCCGAGAAGGGGAACTCGCCGTCGAGGTAAAGTTTCGGAACGCGCTCCTGCGGCGAAAAATGGTTTTCGACGTAATCGCAAAACGCGGCGCGGAAGGCGGGAATGTTCGCTTCTTTGATTCCGAGCCCGGCGGCGGCCGCGTGTCCGCCGAAGCGTTCGAGGTGTTCCGAACAAGCGTCGAACGCGTCGTAAAGGTTGAAGTTCGAGTCCGGGACGCCGCGAGCGGAACCGGCGCTCGGGTCGGCGTTGCGCAACGCGATCATCACCGTCGGACGGTAGAAACGCTCGGCCAAGCGACCCGCGACGACGCCGACGACGCCGGGGTGCCAGTCGCGACTCGCCAAGACGAACGCCGGAGCGTCCGCGTAATTTTCTTCGATCATTTTGAGCGCGTCGGCCATAATCTTGCGCTCAAGTTTTTGGCGCGTCGCGTTCAGGTTGTTGACGAACGGCGCGAGTTCGCGGGCGCGTTCCGGGCGGTCGGTGATTAGGAGTTCGACTCCGAGGCTCGCGAGCCCCATTTGTCCGGCGACCGCGAGACGACAAGGGTTTTCGAGGAGCGACTTCGCGATCTGCCAGTTCCGTTCGTCCTCTTCGTCTTTCGGCGAGCGTTCGTGCAAGACTTCGCGACCTGCGGCGTTCAGGCGCGGCGCGATCGAGAAGCCGACGTCTTCGCTCGTCAGCTTTTTGTTCGGATTGACGCCGGCGACCTCGACGAGATATTTCAGCCCGAGCGGCATGTCGCTAAGGAAACTGCGCGATAACGCAAATCGAACGATAACGCGGTTTTCGTCTTGCAACGGAACGACGTCGGCGATCGTGCCGAGCGCGGCCAACCCGACGGCGCGGACGAGGAATTCGCGCATTTCCGGCGCCGTGGCTTCGCCCCCCGCCATTTCCTTGCCGAGCCCCCAAGCGAGCTTCAACGCGACCGCGGCGCCGCAGAGTTCCGGACAAGGATAAGGCGGCAAGCCGTCGATTTCGAGCCGAGGGTGCGCGATCGCGGCGACGTCCGGCAAGATTTGCTTCCCGGTTGCCGGGTCGACGATCGGCGTGTGGTGGTCGGTAACGATCAGCTCGAGCCCAATCTCCTTGGCGTATTCCGCCTCTTTTAAGCTCGTGATCCCGCAGTCGACCGTAACGACGACGTCGGCGTTTTCGTCTTCGCGGAGGCGTTTGAGCGTCGCGCTGTTGAGACCGTACCCCTCTTCGAGCCGGTTCGGAACGTAATAGCCGACCTCCCCGCCGACCGTTTGAATCGCTTGGAGCAGAATCGCGGTCGCCGTCATTCCGTCGACGTCGTAGTCGCCGTACACGACGATTTTTTTCCCGGCGCGAACGGCGTTTCCCAAAACGCGAGCGGCGTCGGCGCAACCGGGGAGACGTTCCGGCGGGTAGAGTCCGCGCGAAAGATTAGGCGGCGCCAAGAAAAGAAGAATCTTTTCCGGTTCGGTCGTCTTGCGAGCGACGAGGGCTTGCGCGACGATCGGCGAAACGCCGGTTTGCTTCGCGAGTCGAGCGACGACGTCGGGGTCGTAGGGACGGGTAATCCAAGTTTTAGTTTCTTTTGCTTTGAGCGCGCACATAGGTGGAACGGACGCCGACGTTTAACGGGAACGCTTCAAGCCGACGTCAAAAAACGGGGCGACCGGTAAAATAAACGGTGAAAACGGAAAATAAATAAAACGGGGAAAAAAACGGATAAGGGGGAAACGGGTAAAATCGGCGTTGTCGACAAACGAGGGAAACGGGGTAAAATAAAAGGGGCCAAAAGGGAAAAACGACGCGGCGACGGGCGCGAAGTCGACGGCTCCCGGCGTTATTTTAAGCTGGAAAGGGGGAGCGCGTCAAGGGGGCGCGGGGGCGCGAAATTGAACTTTCCGTTTTTTTCTCGATAATCGGCAAATTGGCGCGGCGTCGGCGCTCGACGCGGCGGGGCAAAAAGGGTTGGCGGGTTTGCGTTTGAATCGATTGCGTCGATTGGGTGGATTGGGGCGGGTTGGCGGAGGAAAAAAAGAAATTTTTTCGGACGAAAATTTAAAAAATGCGAATTTTGGCCGCTCGACGGCGCGCGCAACTTTGCAATTCGTCAATTTATGGTAAATTAATAGTAAGAGCGGCGCGTCGGCGGTTTGGTTGGCTCCCCGTTTTAACTAGTTTCGCTATTTTGACTAAACGTTCGACGGTTCCTATTTTACGCGTTCCCTTAGGGACGGCGGCCGACCGGTTCGGCGCGCTTGCGATTGGAGCGCGAGAGCCTCCGCTCGACGTTTGACTCGACGATTTTTGAAGTTTTTCGGACGCGGACGTTGCCAACGCTCGCCGCGTCCGCGACGGTTAGGAAGGAGAAACGATGCATATCTTATTTGCGACCAGCGAAGCGGCGCCGTTTTCCAAAACGGGCGGGTTGGCGGACGTTTGCGGCGCGCTGCCGAAAGCGTTGTCTCAACTCGGGCATAAAGCGACGATCGTTACGCCGCTGTACAAGTGCGTTCGCGAATATTTCGAGCGTTCCGGCGAACGTTTGACTCCTCTTCGCGGCGTCGCGCTCGACGTTCGCGTCGGAAACGTCGTGAAAGGCGCGGGCGTCCGGCACGCGAAACTCGCCGGTTCCGAAGTCGACGTTTATTTCATCGAACACGACGATTATTTTTATCGCGACGGTCTTTACAATTACCAAGGCGTCGATTACGGCGACAACTGCGAGCGTTATTCGTTCTTCTGCCGCGCGGTTTTGGAATTGATCGCGGCGCTCGACCTCGACGTCGATATTTTGCACGCGAACGACTGGCAAACGGGGCTTCTCCCGGTCTTTTTGGAAGCGTCGTACAAATCGCGTTCGCGCTTTACGAACGAGCCGTCGACGTTTTTCGGCGTGCGTCCGCGCTTGACCGATCCGGAACTCCCGGCGAACCGCTTCGATAAGATCAAATCCGTTTTGACGCTTCACAACATGCGGCACCAAGGGCGGTTTTGGCGCGGCGCGATGGAGCTGACCGGCCTCGATTGGAGCTATTTCGCTTACGACAAAATGGAGTTTTACGGACAGCTGAACCTCCTGAAATCCGGGATCGTTTTCAGCGACGCGATCACGACCGTCAGTCCGTCGTACGCGCAAGAAATCCAAACGGAAGCGTTCGGAGAAAAGTTGCAAGGCGTTCTCCAAAACCGCGCCGCCGACTTGACCGGCATTTTGAACGGCGTCGACGTCGACGATTGGAATCCGGCGACCGACCGCTTCATCGCCGCGAATTACGACGTCGACACGGTTCTCGAAAACAAACCGAAGTGCAAAGCCGCGTTGCAAGAGCAGCTTGGGCTCCCGGTCGAAGCGCGAACTCCCTTGTTTGGCGTCGTCAGCCGTTTCGACGAACAAAAAGGGCTCGACCTGATCGCCGACTTGGCGGGCGAGTTTATCGAAAAGGAAAATGTGCAGTTCGCGATCCTCGGATCCGGCGACCGCGCGTTCACCGACCGCTTTATGGCGTTGGCGGCTCGCTATCCGCGCAACTTCGCCGTTCGCGCGACCTTCTCCGTCGAGCTTTCGCACCAAATCGAAGCGGGCGCCGACGTCTTCCTGATGCCGAGCCGTTACGAACCGTGCGGCCTTAACCAAATGTACTCGCTCCGATACGGGACGCTTCCGCTCGTTCGCGACGTCGGCGGTTTGCGCGACTCCGTTGTCAACGCGTCGGACGAAAATATCGACGCGGGCGTCGCCGACGGCTTCATCTTCTATTGGGGGACCCCCGAAGATATGGCCAAGGCGATGGATTGGGCGCTCCACTGTTACCGTCGTCGTCCGAACGATTGGGCGCAAATGATGAAAACGGCGATGTCGCTCGACCTCTCTTGGGAGCAAAGCGCGCGCAAATACGCCGAGCTTTACGAAAAACTGATCGGCTAAGCTCCGCGTCGCCGTCGAGCGGCCCCCTTGGAACGGCCGCTCTCGACGCAACTCAACGCTTTGCGCCGTCGAGCGCGTCGCCCTTTTGAGCGGGCGCGCTCCGACGGCGAGCGGACTTTTCCCCCTCCGAACAACGGTTTCGGAAAATGCGCCGACGGCGACAAGTCCGACGGCGAGCGGACTTTCCCCCCTCCGAACAACGCGAAACTTTTATGCCGGATTTTAAATATAAAGCGAAAAATAGCGCCGGAAAAGACGTCGTCGGGCATATGACGGCGAACACCAAGAAAGAAGTTCTCGACCGCTTGGCGGCGCAGCGTCTTTTCCCGATTTCCGTCGAGGACGCGCACAAAAACGACGTCGACTTGTCGAAGTGGTTCGCTCGCAAGCCGCCCGCGACCGCGATCGCCGCTTTTTTAACGCAGTTGAGCGAACTTCTCGAAAACGGCGTTCCCGTCTTGACCGCTTTTAACGCGCTCGGGAAACAGACGCCGCACCCGCGTTTGCGCGAAGTTGTCGCCGACATCGGCGAACAGGTCGCGGACGGGCAAAGCGTCGACGCGGCGTTCGCGTCGCACTCGAAAGTCTTCGACGACTTAACGATTAGCGTTATTCGCGCCGGTTCCGAAGGGGCGTTCCTGGAAGACGCGCTGAAACGAACGTCGAAGTTTATGGAAGACCAAGCGGAAATTCGTTCGAAAATCACCGGCGCGATGATTTACCCGACCGTTTTGCTCACCGTCGGGGTCTTGATCGTTTCGGTGTTGTTGATCGCGTTCGTTCCGAAGTTCGAGCCGATGTTTCAGTCGTTGGTCGACAGCGGGAAAAGTTTGCCGATCGTAACCGTTTGGCTCTTGGCGTTTCGCGATTTTTGCGGAAAATACGGCCTTTACGCGTTGGGGGTAATCTTCGTTCTCTTCGTTTGGGCGCGTATTCAGATGAAGACGAAAGCCGGCCGCCGCGCGATGGACCGTTGGAAGTTGAAGTTGCCGGTCGTCGGCCCGGTCGCGCAGGGCGCTTGCGTTTCGAAACTTTGCCGCGTCTTGGGGACGCTCCTGCAAAACGGCGTTCCGATTTTGCGCGCGCTCGAAATCAGTTCGCGCTCGACCGGGAACGCTCTCCTGCAGCACGCGGTCGAAAACGCGGTCGATTGCGTTTCGGCGGGGGAACCGTTGTCGAAACCGTTGGCCGACAGCGGCTTGATTCCGCCGCAAGCGATGACGATGATTTCGATCGCGGAAGAGTCGAACACGTTGGAAAAGGTGTTGCTCAACCTCTCGGAGTCCCTTGAGCGCGACTTAGCGAAAAAAATCGACGTTATGGTGCGTCTCTTGGAACCGATGATGCTCTTAATCCTCGCGGGCGCGGTCTTTTACATCATTATCGCGCTCCTCTTGCCGATCTTCCAGATGACGGAGTCGGTCTGACGTCGCGCCGCCGCTCGACGCGGTTTTAGGAAGCGCAAACGTCGCCCTTTTAACCGGGGGCGGCGTTTCTCCTTTCGAACGAACGGAATTTTTCGAAGTCAACGAAGCGAAAACGAAGGAACGGATGCGAAACAGCGAATCTTATTTGGACCCTAAGGTCGCGCGGACGATTAAGCGACTCGACCTGAAAGCGCAGTTCATCGTCAAGGGCTTTATGCACGGTCTGCACGCGAGCCCGCTGCAAGGCTTTTCGGTCGAGTTCAGCGAACACCGCAAATACGAGCGCGGCGACGACCCGAAAGATATCGACTGGCGGCTTTTCGCGCGCACCGATAAATATTACGTCCGTAAATACGAAGCGGAAACGAATATGACCGGTTGGCTCGTCGTCGACGCGAGCGCGTCGATGGGGCGGGCGGTCGGTTCCGGCGGAACGTCGAAGTTCGAATACGCGATTTCGTTGGCCGCGGCGCTCTGTTACCTGATGATCGGACGGCAAGACCCGGTCGGCTTGGTCGCGTTCGACGAGAAAATCCGCCGTTCGCTCCCGCCGAAGTCGAAGCGTTCGCACTTCGCGTCGATTTTGTCGACCTTGGCGAATCTCGAACCGAGCGGAACGACCGACGTCGCCGCCGCGTTGACGCAGTTGGCCGGGATGCTCAAACGCGCTTCGCTGACGATGATTTTCTCCGACCTGCTCGGCGACCCGGAGGAAACGTTGCGGGCGATTTACCGCTTGCGACACGCCGGGCACGACGTTATTCTCTTTCACATTCTCGACGAAGCGGAGGTCAAATTCCCGTTTCGCGGCGACGTCGAACTCGAAGACCCGGAGACCGGCGAGCGAATCGTCGTCGACGCGGACTCGATTCGCGGCGATTACGAAGCGGCGCTGGCCGAGTTCCGCGAGCGGTTCCGGCGCGAAGCGTCGAACGCGAAGTTTGACTTTGTCGAACTCGACACGTCGGTTCCGTTCGACAAAGCGTTGCTCGAATACTTGACGGCGCGCGCTCAACGCCGTTAATTTTTCTCGTCGTCGGGGCGCGAGGTTTTCGCGGGCTCTTCGCCGTCGCGCGGCGAGAAACGGCGTTTGTTGCGTCGTTCGTTCGAGCCGCGTTCGTTGGTTTCGCCGTCGGCGTCGGAGTGTTCGCAACGGCGCGAGCGTCGGCGACGATCGAGTTCGTCGACCGCGAACGATTGGCGGCCCCCGTTTTCCAGCTCGACGACGACGCGTTGCGCGAAGAGTTCGAGCGCGACGACTTTCCCGCGTCCGTCCGGCGTTCCGACCGTTTCGCCGATCGCCGGCGACGCGCTTTGTAATTCGTTGTAAAAGTCGTATTCGTAACGGAGACAACACTTTAAGCGTCCGCAGCGACCGGAAACTTTCGTCGGGTCGAGCGTCGCTTTTTGCAGTTTCGCCATCTTCATCGAGACCGGCGGCATCGCGACGAGGTAGGTGTTGCAGCAAACCTCGCGCCCGCAGTCGCCGACGTCGGCGAGGAGTTTCGTTTCGTCGCGAACGCCGATTTGCTTCATTTCGACGCGGGTTTGGAACTCGGCGGCCAGCGCGCGAACGAGTTCGCGGAAGTCGACGCGACCGTCGGCGACGTAATAAACGACGACCCGTTCGCCGCCGAAAATCCGCTCGACGCGAACGAGCGTCATTTCGATTTTCATTCGGCGAATGATTTTTAAACAGCGTTCGAATTCGTCTTTTTCGTTGGCTTTAATCTTTTGAAGTTCGCATTCGTCGGACTCGTCGGCGCGACGAACGAAAGTCGTCGGCGCGGTGAGGTTCGGGATTTGCGCGATTTTTTCGTCGTTCGTTTCGCAAAGAATCGTCGCGGCTTCCAAACCGCGAGCCGTCCGAATGATCGCCTTAACGCCGTGAAAGAAACCGCGCGACGCCTCGTCTTCGCACTCCACGTTGCGTTCAACAATGTCGCGGATGATGGGCGACATCGTCGCCACCTGCGCCGCTTCGTCGGCAAGCGCCGCGTTACCCGCCAGGCACAGCACACCGCACCAGCCCATCAGCTGATGCACATTGCGGGACAGGCGCACCACCAGCCGGGCCAAAGGCTCGAAGGCATTCATGCTGTTCATGATGCCGCCAAAGGCGCTCACCCACAGCATCATCACCACCGTCCAACTGCCCGCATCGCTGAAGCCCGTCAGCAGCAGATCATTGAGCCACGTGCTCACATCCGTGGTCCCGGCGATCACGCCGAAGATCAGGGATGCCACCATGCCCGCGCCAAGGCAGAGCATCGTGTGCAGCCCCATGAAAGACAGGGCAATGATCAGCACCAGAGGGATCACCATGTAATAGGGGACCCCCGTCTTCACCTGCTCCAGCAAAACCAGAGCCGAAGGCCGCTCCACCGCCAGCGCGTCGATCGCCACCTGGGGGATCTGGGCAATGGCAGCGTGCAC
>JAFYVO010000119.1 GCA_017549085.1 Thermoguttaceae bacterium | reverse complement strand
AGGGGCGCGAGAGCTTTTAGGAAGCGACGCTTTTCCGACGAACGTCCCGACGCTTCCGAACGCGGGCGGCGGATTCGCCGATTACGTTGTCGCTGGAACGGAAGCGTTGGAACAGACGACCGCGCAAGGAGTCGCGTCCGATTTTGACGCGCCGTCGTTTCCGTCGTCGCCGGAATCGGGGACGAGCTTCGCGGATTACGTCGCGGCGGAATTGGGAACGGAGGAAAACGTTGAAACGTCGAAGGTTGCGAACGGCGTCGACGCGTTGTTGAGTTCGCCGATTCCGGAATCGGGGACGAGCTTCGCGGATTACGTCGCGGCGGAGACGCCGGCGTTGGAAAGCGTTGAAGGGCAACCGGTTGCCGACGACGTTGCGTCGTCGAAGTCGGCTGTTTCCGAATTCGGCTTGAGTTTTGCGGATTACGTCGCGGCGGAATCGGGCGCGTCGGAAAACGACGCGTTGCAAGATTTAGCGGTGGAGGGGAACGCGCCGACGGAGTCGGATTTGAGTTTTACCGTCGCCGGCGCGTCGAATTTTAACGCGGACGTCAACGCGGAAAACGTTGGGGAAAACGTTGAAAAAACTCGGCTTGCGTCGTCCGTTTTCGACGGAGACGAAGCGGCGTTGGCGGCGCGTTTGCAGGACGAAATGAAGGCGCGCGGCGTCGGCAACCCGCGAATCGAACGTTGGGGCGAGCGTTTTTGGCGCGCTTCCGGGTTCGCGACGACGGAGGACGGCGTCGCGACGTTTTGCGAAGCGGTCGACGTCGATCCGACGGCGGCTCAACGGGCCGCGTTGGCGAAATTCGAAGCCGCGAGTTTTTAACGGAGTTGCGTAAATGGTTGAAAACGCCGACGATATGGCGCGCGTCGAGGCGGTTCTTTTTTTATCGAAGGAACCGATTCCGAGTCGCAAATTGGCGCTTTTAGCCGACGTCGAGGACGGCGCTCGGGCGCGGGCGCTAGTGCGTCGGCTCAACGAGCGGTACCGTCGCGTCGGGAGCGCTTTTTGCGCGGTCGAGGTGGCCGGCGGGTTCCAACTCCGGACGTTGCCCGAGTTTGCGCCTTGGCTCTTCCGTCTGCAAGAGGCGCCGGTCGAGACGCGCTTGACCGGTTCGGCGATGGAAACGCTCGCGATCGTCGCTTACGAACAGCCGATTCTGCGGGCGAAAATCGAGTCGATTCGCGGCGTTCACTGTGGCGACGTGTTGCGCCAACTCCTTGAACAAGACCTAATTAAGATCGTCGGACGCTCCGAAGAATTGGGGCGTCCGTTCCTTTACGGAACGACGAAACGCTTTTTGACGATGTTCGGCTTGACCCGCGTCGAAGATTTGCCGCGCCGCGACAAGACGTGGTCGACCGCCGACGACGTGAAAAACGACGCCGAAAAAACGCTCGCCGCCGACGCGAAAAAGTCGGCGAAGCGTTTGGGCGACGCGTCGAACGGCGAAAAAGAAAACGACGGCGGCGTAACTTCTTGACGGTAAAATGTTTACCTTTCTTTTACTCTTGCGCTTTTTCTTCGTCGTCGAGCGATAAAAACTCGGTCGTGCCGACGCAGCCGCGTTCGAGGTACGTCGACAAAATGATCTGCGCCGCGACCATATCGAGCCGTTCTTTGCGTTTTTTGGCGTTGAGGTTCGCCATTCGGAGATAATTTTCGGCTTCCGCGCTGGTGAACCGCTCGTCGAGGAAATCGATCGTAAGTCCGGTAACTTCCGCGAGTTGCGCTCCGAACGCGATCGCTTCGCGGGCTTTGTCGCTGAGGTCGCCGTTGCAGTGGAGCGGGAGGCCGAGGACGAAGTGAACGATTCGCTCTTCTTTCGCAAACTGTTGAAAATACGCGAGATCCTTCTTTTCGTCGCGACGACGGTAAATGGCGTACGGCGACGCGATGATGCGCTCCGAATCGCAAATCGCGATCCCGATGCGAACGGTTCCAAAGTCGATACCGGCGATTTTGCCCTTTTCCGGCGGCGGGGACGGTTTCATATTGGCAAGTCCTTGTGGCTTGGGGAAAAAATAGGAAGTGGGAACGCTTGTTTTAGCGCGTATTAAGTTGTTGTGATTTAATAAATTGACGTTCTAAAAAAACTTTTAATTCTTTTGACGAAAACGTGTAGTAACCGCCGCTTCTGTATTTTTGTAGCATTGAAACGTAAGCGCTGAAATCGTCAGTGTTAAGAAGCGAGCAAAATGTTTTGAACGGAACGTCGGTTAAAACGTAAAGTCCGCTGTAAACGCCCGTGCCGGACGGACTTAACGTGATTTTAAGGTCGCCGGCGTCGCGAATTAGCGTGTTAACGGCGTATTTGGTTAACGCGACGTCTTTTAGACCCTGCGTGCGTCCAAAACCGCGCCAAGCTTTTGGATTCGGCAAACTGCGACTTTTGAGCAGTTGGCAACTCCTGTTGTAATAATGTTTTATCGCCGGGTTTTGCGAAAGCGTTTTCCAAAGAAGGGGACGCCCTGTCGCGTCGTAAGGGTAAAGGCAACGCGACCAAACGCCGGTCGACGCTTTTACAATCGGAATAGTAAAGTCCGTAAAACCGAATTTTACGTCGTCTCCGATGAAAAAGGAGTCGGCGAGCGTCGCAAAACCGTTTTTTACAATGAAACGCTCGGCATTTTTCGAGGTTTGAAACGTAAGTATCTCGCGCAGAAATCGGAGGTTGCGACGCGTTGAAAAGTAAAATTTCCCATCGACATAAAAGTCGTCGGATTTTAGACGCTCGACGCGCGACGTTTTGAAGTCGTCGGTAAATTCGAAATATTCGGTTGTGGAAGTTGCTTTGCGACAAGGGGATAGAACGACGATTGTCGAGTAGGTCGACGCGTTGAAAACTTGCCGATGTTTCAAGTCGACAAGTTTCGCAAGAAGATTGTCGGCGACGATTTTTTCACGTAAACGCTCGCCCGCGACGCTGGTAAAAAAAGAACTGGGCGTAATGTAACCCAATATGCCGCGCGGGTTTAACATTCGTAGACCGAGTTCGTAAAAAACAATGAAAAGGTCGGTCATCCCGGTTTGCGCGAACTCGAAGCGCTTCACGACGTCAAGGGACGCGCCGAGGTTGTGAACGCGAACGTAGGGCGGGTTGCCGACGACGAAGTCGATTTGGCCGTCGAAATGGTCGAGCGTCAACGCGTCGGCGCAAATTACGTCCCAATTAACGTCTGAAATTCCAAAGGTTAGCGCGACGTCGTCAAGGTTGCGAACGCAGCGCTCGCGTTCCGCCGAGTCGATTTCAATTCCGTGAACAAACGTTTCAAGTTGACGTTTAAGCGTCAAAACGGTAAGGTTTGCGTTTTCTCGACAATAGCGTTCGACGACGACGGTTAAAAAAGCTCCGTCGCCGCAACTGGGATCGATTATGTGTTTGCGCGCGATTCGAGAGCCGCGGTAGCCGGTTAAGTCGAGGATTTGCTCAACGATAAAACGAGGCGTGTAGACGCGTCCGCTTTTTTTGCGGGCTTCGCAAACGTCGGCGCTTCGATACGTAGCGCGGCGTTTGGAGGCCGATTTTTCGTCAGTCGGCGAGGGCGGGACGGAGGAAGCGGTGCTGCAAAGCAAGACTGTAACACCGACCAAGGCAGTGCAGGAGGTCACGGCGGACGCAGGGTACACAGGCCTGGAAAGGTCACTGT
>JAFYVO010000118.1 GCA_017549085.1 Thermoguttaceae bacterium | reverse complement strand
GGCGGTCGGGAATCGGGATTTCGGCGCTCTCCCAAGCCTCCGGGATAACGACGCCAAACTCGTCGAAGCGGGCCGCCTCCGATTCCGGCGCGAAAACGAAGAACGAAATTTTGTCGCCGAGCGCTTCAAAGATCGCTTTTTGTTGGCGGTTCAAGTCGACCGCGCCGACGACAATATAACGCTTCGACGCGCCGTTTTCGAACCCGCCGCCGACCGAAACGCCGATTTCTCCGCCGAGAAGCGCCGTTGTTCGCGCAAGGTTTAAGTCGGTTAAATCGAAACGCGCCAACTCTTTGCGGTAGAGCGCGGCGAGTCGCCCGAGCGATTCCCAACGCTCCGTTTCTTCCGGCAGTCCCCGACGTCGCGTCGACGCGGCGACCGCCGAAAAGTCGCGGTTCTCCGACGCGAGCTCGTCCGAGAGGTCAACGAAGATTTGCGCCAATTCGAGTTGCGCCGCCCAATTCGACTCCGCCGGGAGCGATTTGATCAACGCGCGGCTCTTCTCCGGTTCGGCTTCCGAAAATTCGCGCAGCGCCCGACGCATGCAGAGGAGACGCGTCGGGCGAGCGGCGACCCGTTTCCGTTGCGGATAAAGGAATTCCGGCGCCGCCCCGACCGTCAAGTACGTCGGCGGCGTCCAGTCGGGCGCGATCGAACCGGCTTGAATCGCTCGCTCGACCTCCAACTGCAAATACGCTTCCAAGGTGCGCGTCGCCCGACGTCCCGGCAAGATGAAAACGAGGTCGCCGAGGTCGAACGAAGGCGGCGCCGCGCTCGACGTTGAGTCGGAGGTTTCGGGCGAACTTTGCGCTTTGAGACGCGCCGTCTCCGTCGAAACGACGAACGAAGCGACTTGAGGCAAAAACGGGCGCGACCAATCGAAAAAGACGCGTTGCATCGGCAAAGCTCCAATAAGCTCCAAAAACGTCCCGACAAACGCTCGACGGCGCGAAGGAACGAAAAAAGGACGACGGGAAAGCGGCGATCAAAATAATATTGAATGAACGCTTGATAATATTGATAAAAACGCGTTATCGGAACAAAAACGCAAAATAGGCGCAGAAAAGGAGCGCGCCGACGCCCATCGCGACCAACGTCCAATAAAGTCGCGGCGTCGCCGGTTGGTCGAGGAAATCGTCGGCGTCCTCCGCTTTTTTGCGGGCGAGGAACGCGAGAACGTCGGCGGGCGTTTCGGAACTTTCCGTCGGTTCTTCGCCGTCCGGGAACTCGAAATCGCACCATTCGCAACGCTTCGGAAATTTGGGAACGAACGCTTCCGAACAGACGTAACAAACGGCGACGAGCCCTTTTTCGAAAAGGTTTTCCGGTTCGAGCGTCTTCGATTCCGCGTCGCCGCAGCCGCAAGAGCCGCCGCGACTTTCCCCGCTTCCGCAACCGCAAGAGCCGCCGCGACTTTCCCCGCTTCCGCAACCGCAAGAGCCGCCGCGACTTTCCCCGCTTTCGCAACCGCAAGAGCCGCCGCGACTTTCCCCGCTTTCGCAACCGCAAGAGTCGCCGCAACCGCTTTTGGAGCGTCCGACGTCGGCCCAAGCGCGATTTTGCCGCCGCGCCGCCGAGGAACGCCGTCCGCAACCGCAGACGGGCGCTTCCGTTTCGTCGTAAAGTTCGGCGTCGCGCGCTTTTTCTTCTTCGGAACGGAAGTCCCAAAAGTTATTGTCGCCGAGCGGAAAAAGCGTCCCGGACGTTTTGCAGATCGGACAGCGGGTAACGCGTCGGCGACCGCATTCCGGACAGCGCGGCCAAACGCCGAGCGCCTCGCGGAACGCTTCGTCGTCTTCGAAGTTGTCGCGGTATTCGAGCGCCGTTTTCAAAAAGTCGTCGTCGATCGGCGGTTCGAACGGGTTTTCTTCCAATTCGGATTTAAGAGCCATCGGGAAATCCTCGCAAAATTAGGGGAAAAACGGCGCGGAGCCCCAAGAACAAACGGCGAAACAAAGGGCTCGTTCGCAATTATAATCTTTTTTCAACGTCGACGCAAGCGCCCGAAAGCGGTTCCCGACGTCGGCGTTTCGCGACAAAAAAAAAGACCGCGTCGACGAAAAAACGACGCGGTCTTCGATACGTTAAAAAAGAAACGACGCGCAATGTCAAACGACGCGACGTTTCGACGGCGGCGGCAAAAGAGACGCGCCGTTTTCATCGACGACGCGAAGTTGGATTGACTCCGGGTCGTCGGTCGCGGCGTCCGTTTTTTCCGCTTTATCGGCTTCGCGAGCGGCGCCGCGCGCTTCGGAAACGGTCGGGAGGACGGCGCGTTCGGCTGTGATCCCGCGAGTCGTCGTCGCGAGGAAGCGAGCCATTTCGAGCCCGACGCCTTCGGTGTGTTCGCGTTCGATCTTTTCGACGATTTCGCGCCAGTTCAGGCCGCTCTTGTAAATGACGCGGTAAATCGCCTTCAACTTGCGAATGTCCGCGGTCGAGAAACCGGCGCGGCGCAAACCGACCGAGTTCAGCCCGACGACTTGACTCGAAAGCCCGTCGACCGTAACGAACGGCGGAACGTCGCGAACCAAGTGCGCTTGACCGCCGACCATCGCGAACGCGCCGATGCGGACGTATTGGTGCGCGCCCGCCGCTCCGGAAACGAACGCGCGGCGTCCGACCGAAACGTGCCCGGCGAGCATCGCGTTGCTGGCCATAATCACTTCGTCGGCGATGCGGCAGTCGTGCGCGATGTGAACGTTCGTCATCAGCATGCAGTCGTTCCCGACGACGGTCGAGTCTTCGACGCGCATCGAGCGGTGAATCGTAACGTTTTCGCGGATAATGCAACCGTCGCCGATAATGACGCCGCCGCAATCTTCTTCGCTCAAACCGACGCATTGCGGGAGGCCGCCGATCGTCGCGCCCTCGAAAATATGGTTGTTTTTGCCGATGACGACGCCTTTTTTGATCGAAACGCGCGCTTCGAGAACGCAGCCGTCGCCGATCGTCGCGCCGTCTTCAACGACGCAAAACGGGCCGATTTGAACGTCTCGGCCGATTTTCGCGTTCGGGCCGACAAACGCTAGCGGGTGAATTTGCACTTCCTTTTGCCTTTTTTCTCGTGGAGATTGTGGGGCGCGGCGAGCGACGGTTCTTTGCGACTGATTGAGAACCGAGCGCGGCGCGCCGTTTGTCTCCCGCGCGTCGAACGGCGTCGCGGGTCGACGCGTTCTTCGCGGCGACGACTTTATCATAACGAATCGCGATAAAGATGAAAACCCCGATTTCCCGAAAAAACGTAAAAATTTAAAGTTTTTGGAGCCGGAGCGGGAAGGAGGAGGAAGTTAACGCCGATTGGGCGGGAAGCGTGGATTAAGTGGAATGCGGGAGAAGGGCGAATTAAGCGGATAAGGAAAAGTAAGAAGAATGGGAAAAAAGGGGAAGCGCCAAGAAACGTCAAGAGCGAAAAGGAAAGGACGGCGAAAGGGGAAAGAAAGGAAGAGGTCGTTATAATCGGCACAACGCGTGGAACCGTCTCGCGGAAATAAGAAGACGGCTCCTTTAACGCTCTTTTTCTCGACTCGGCGGCGTTCGACGGACGATGCAGGAAGAGACGTTTCTTATTATGCGCGCGTTGAGCGTCGCGCTCGGAGTCGATTTACGAGCGGCGCGTCGCGCGGTCGAAGCGCGTCGTTTATCGTGTTGAGATTTGGTGAAATGAAAAAAGAATGGTTTTTGGCGTTGGTTTGTCTGTTGGGGGGCTTCGTCGAGGGCGACGCTTCGCGCGCCTGCGCCGCCGAAAGCGAAGCGGTCGCGTCGACGCGCGTTGAATCGCTGATTATTGAGATCAAAAAGCTGTGCGAGGTCGCCAAAAAAGAGTATTCGACTCAATACGACCGAACGGTCGCCGACGCGAGAACGGCGGCGCGCGAGAAAATTGTCGCGCTTGAAGAATATGTGAAGAAAAATCCCAAGGATTGCCAAACGTCGCGCTTTTTGGACGAGTTGCGACGTCGCGGTTTGACGGGCGAAAACGTTTCGCCGCAAGACTTCCGAGCGGGCGTCGACGGCGCGGCGCGTTACGTCGCGACTTGCGCGCCTCCCGCCGAAGTCGCGTCGATCGGCGTCGCGGTCGCGTTGCAAAGTTACCTCGACGCGAGCGCGCGGACGCGTGAAAGCCTCTCGAAGGAGGACGCCGAGCTTTTTGAAGAAGAGCGCGTTTATTTTGGCGAAATCTGCGATTATTTCGCCGATTATTTGCAAACGTATTTGCGCGAAAACGACCTGGAAGCCCTCGACGCGGTAACGTTTGCGCTCGCCGAACTTGATTATTATCAACCGGAATCCCCGGTTGTCGCGAAAATCGTCGAAAAGACGCGTTCGCACTTTCAGGAACCGAACTTCTATCTGGAAATCGACGAGCCGACCCTTTCGTCGTTCGCCGGGCGTTCGGTCGACGAAGAATTTATCGTTTGCGAAAATATTCGCGGAACCCAAGCGAAGGGCTCCGGGCGTTTGACCGGCGATATGACCGTCAAGTTGCGCAAAAACGAGGGGAAAGCGGAGCTTTGCCTCGCGCTTTCCGCTTCCGTCGCGACGCGTACGATCGGCTCTTCTCGCGGCGTTCGGGT
>JAFYVO010000117.1 GCA_017549085.1 Thermoguttaceae bacterium | reverse complement strand
TTCTCGGTCGAAAGGGTTGGCGCTAATTTTAACGGGTCTCGCGCTGACGTCGTTCGCGGCGCCGGGATGTTCGCGCGATAAGTATCGGATGGACGCCGACAAAGAGGTTTACGGCCTCTTGAACACGGTCGGGAAGAGCTCCGAAGAAAAATATTGGGAAATGGACAACTTCACGCTCGCGGAGTCGTCGAAGTCGCGTTACGCGAACCGGTACAATCCGGACGCGCAACCGTCGCCGGTCGACGACTGCACCGCGGCGCGCTTGCTCAACGACGTCGAAGGGCGCAAAGGGCAAGAAAAGTGGAGCGCGAACGGGTTCACGCAGACGGTCGAAAACGAAAGTTGGCGCGACACGCTCCCGGCTCCGAACGAAAAAGGGGAAATCGTCGTCGACCAAAAGACGGCGTTCGACTTGGCGCTTCTGCACTCGCCGGACTACCGCAACGCGTTGGAAAACGTTTACTTGGCGGCGCTTAACGTTACCGCCGAACGGTACGCGTTCGACGTGAAGTTTTACGGCGGCAGCTCCCTCTTTTATCGCAACAACGGCGGGTTCAAAGACTCGAGCGTTTCGTCGCTCGAAGCCGGGACGGTCGACGTCGGCGCGCGCCGCAAGTTGGCGACCGGCGCGGACGTCGTCGTCAACCTCGCGAACTCGATGGTTTGGACGTTCAGCCCGTCGAACGACTCCTTCACGCCGACGACTTCGCTCAGTTACAGCTTGACGCAACCGTTCCTCCGCGGCGCCGGTCGCGCCATCGTTTTGGAAAACTTGACGCGCAGCGAACGCCGTTTGTTGGCGAACGTTCGTCAATTGGCGTTTTACCAACAAGGTTTTTACGTCGGCGTCCTGACCGGTTCGTCTCCGGTTTCGGCTCCGTCGAGCGGCGGTTACCCGGGAAGCGGCGTCGGCGGCGCGCAAGTCGGCGGCTTTTACGGTCTCCTTTCGGACCAAATCCGCATTCGCAACCAAGAGTCGAACGTTTCGTCGTCGGCGGACAACTACCAACGTTACGAAGAATACTTCGCGACGAGCCGCGTTACGAGCCGCACCGACGTCGACCGTATGCGCCAAACTTGGCTCTCGAGCCAAAAGAACCTCATCGAGTTGAAAAACAATTACCGCAACTCGATCGAGTCGTACCTGATCGACTTGGGCTTGCCGCCGGATATCGAAAACGTCGTCGTTCGCGACCCGTTGACCGAACAATTTAACCTGATGCCGGCGACGCTCGGGAATTTCCAAGCGGACGTTACCGCGCTCTTGAGCTGGCTTCGCGACAAGAATAACGTCGTCGTTTCCGATTCGCGCCGTTACGTTAATTCGATCGACGACCTGAAAAACTCGCAAACGGTTCCGACGCGCCTCTCGATCGCCGACTTGCGCGCGATTTTCGCCGACTTCGACCAACAATTCGGGCTCGGGTTGCAAGACACGCTCGCCGACGTCGAGTATTTGGAAAACACCGTCGTTCCGCGTCGCTCGGCCGCGTTGGAAACGATTCGCGTTCGTTTCGAACGGGACAACCCGGAACTTAACAGCTCCTTCGCCGACTTGCGTTTGTTTACGGAACGCGTCGCGCAAATTCGCGAAGACCTCGAACGTCCGAACGAAGAGTTGAACGAATACGGCGTCGTCCTGAAATCGCGCGGCGTCCAATACGACGTCGCGAAGCTCCTCGACCTGATCGAGCAAACGATTTTGACGTACTCGCCGGACGACCTCGCCGCGATGATCGTCGAAAAACGCGAAAATCCGGAACGTTCGCCGTTTGCGTCGAGCGTCGAACAACTCGTCGCCGACCTCCATATGACGGCGGATTTGAACGACCCGATTCAATTCAACGTCGGCGAACTCGAGCGCGAACTCGCCGAACTCGACGCGATGGCGGTCGACATTACGGCGGAAAACCGCGACGAATACCAGCGCCGTCGCGCCGCGCTCGACGAATCGTTGGCCGCGTTGCGCTCCGGGGCGCTGGCTCGCGACGACGTTTACCGCGTTTGGTTTAGCTCCTGCTTGACGAAACTGTCGGAAACGTTGATGACGTTGCACTTGATTCAAGCGCGCGCCCGCCTCGAAGCGATCGAACTTCCGATCGTCGACGTGAACGCCGAATACGCGTTCCAAGTCGCTCGCGAACGCCGCCTTGACTGGATGAATATGCGCTCGAACCTCGTCGACCAATGGCGCAACATCGAAATCGTCGCCGACAAACTCCGCAGCGACCTGAGCGTTTCGGTCGGCGGCTCGGTTTCGAACGAAGGTTCGAATCCGGTGAATTTCAGTTCCGACAAAGCGCAGTTCACCGCCGGGTTCCAATTCGACGCGCCGCTCGACCGCTTTATGGAGCGGAACAGTTACCGCCAAGCGTTGATTTCCTACGACCAATCGCGCCGCAATTATTACGCTTACGTCGACGGCGTCCACCAACAAATCCGCAGCGCGATCCGCGCTATCGAGTTGGCGCAAATCAGTTTCGAGCTTCAACGGGACAGCGTTTTGACCTCCATCAAACGTGTTCACACCGCCCAGCTCGACCTGACGAAGCCGCCGACCGGTTCGTCCCGCGTCGGTTCGGTCAACTCGAACGCGGAAGCGTTGGTCAACGCTTTGGAAACGTTGCTGAATTCGCAAAACGAAATTATGCAAACGTGGTTGCAATACCAATCGCGCCGCATGAACCTGATGCTCCACCTCGGCGTCTTCCAACTCGACGAGACCGGACGCTGGGTCGACCCGGGGAACATCGACGAAGCGCTACTGCGCGCCGCGATGGCCGACGTCGGAACGTCGCAAGACGCGCTGGCCGGGCTTGATCGTCTCCCGACGTTCGAACAACTTTCCGGCGGTCGAACCCCCGAGGCGGTTCGTCAAATGACCGGCGACGCCAACTGGGGAACCGCGTCGACCGGCGCGCCGACCGCGACGTCGACTCCGGTTCTGACCGCGACGCCTGCCTTGGCGCCGACTCCGGTTCCGACCGCGACGCCGGCCTTGGCGCCGACTCCGGTTCCGACCGCGACGCCTGCCTTGGCGCCGACTCCGGTTCCGACCGCGACGCCGAACGGATACGTCTACCGCTAACGCGAACCAAGGTTAAGCGCTGAGTCAAAAAAAGCGACGGAGCTTTCGAGCTTCGCCGCTTTTTTTGCGTTCGAGCGGCGCGGTTTTGTCGTTATTACTATAGGACGCGGTTGTCGAGGCTTTTTTCCCTTTTTTCGTCGAAAACGCTTGCAATCGTCGGCGCGATTTTTTATAATCGACGCAAACGTCGCGTCGGGCGGCGTTCGAACGACGGCGGCGACGGCGTCCGGAAACGGGACGCGGAAAGGAGCGGAAAAATGAACGGGAAAGAACGGAAAAAAGCGGCGCGACTCGGTTGGACGGCGGCGCTCGGGTTGACGGCGGCCCTCGGCGGCGCGACGGCGTTCGCGCAGTCGGACGGCGTGCCGTGGGGCGGATACGACGCGTTGGGGCGCAATATCGTCGGGCAAAAAGCGGACGATCCGGAACGCGTCGCGTTGCGCGACGACAAAACGATCGGGATGTTCTACTTCCTTTGGCTCGACCCGACGTCCCTCATTCCGGTCGACCCGAACGCTCCGAAAGACGCGCCGCGACCGTACGACCTGACGAAAATTCTCGAAAAAGACCCGAACGCCGTGCGCGAAGAAAATCACGCCGTCCTCGGTTCGAACGGTCAAATGCACTTCTGGGGCGAGCCGCTTTACGGTTATTACGACTCCCGCGACCCTTGGGTCGTTCGCCGTCATATGATGTTGCTCGCCGACGCCGGGGTCGACGTGTTGATTTTCGACACGACGAACGCCGTTACGTATCCGCACGTCTATCTGCCGCTTTGCGATCTGCTCCTCGAAATGAAAGCCGACGGCGAAACCGTCCCGCAAATCGCGTTCATGACGAACACGCAAGTCGGCCCGACGACGCAAAAAATTTGGGACGAATGCTATACGCAGGAAAAATACGCGCCGCTCTTCTTTCATTGGGAGGGGAAACCGCTCATTTTGTCGAATCCGGCGGAGGTGCCGGAGAACTTGCGCGATAAATTCACCTGCCGCACGGCGTACTGGCCGACGTTCGGGATGAAGAACACGCATGACGCTTGGCACTGGGTCGCCGCGTATCCGCAGCCGTATTCTTGGACGAAAGACGAAAACACGCCGGAGCAGGTCAACGTCTCGACGTCGCAAAACCTCGAGCGCAACGCCGCCGGGCTGCCGGTTTGGATGAGTCGCGAAACCGCCCGCAGCCGCTCCTTTTACGTTCCGGAACCGGACGAAAACGGCGTCGTGAATTACGAGAAATGGGCCGAGAACCCGGATCCCGCCGTCGGGAAAAATTACGCGCAGCAGTGGAAACGCGCTTTCGAACTCGACCCGCCGTTCGTCTTCATCACCGGCTGGAACGAATGGGTCGCCGGACGTTGGGAGATCGGCCCGAACCAATACGCGTTCGTCGACCAATTCAACCAAGAGTACAGTCGCGACGTCGAGCCGTGTCGCGGGATGCACTTCGACAACTATTATTGGCAAACGATCGACGCGATCCGCAAATATAAGGGAACGCCCGACTTGCCGAAACCGATTAAAAAGCCGACGACGATTTCCTTCGCGCCGAACGCCGATTTCGCGCAATGGAACGCCGTCGAGCCGACCTTCCGCGACCACGTCAAAGAAACGATTCCGCGCGACTTCCCGGGCGTCGGCGGAACGCATTACCGCGACGCGTCCGGGCGCAACGACATAACGTTCGCGAAGGTCGCTTGCGACGCCGAGAACGTCTATTTTTACGTCGAAACGCGGGAAGCGATTCAACCGGAAACGCCGAACGGGCTCTGTTTGGGGCTCGACCTCGACGGCGACAAGACCGGTTGGCGCGGCGTCGACTTGCTGATCGGCCGTTCGTACTCCGCCGACGGAACGGTTAGCGCCGAACGATTCGACGCGGTGAACGCCGAACCGGAAGCCGCTTGGAAGACGAGCGCGACCGTCGACGGCGTCCGTTGGAAGCTCGACGGGAACAAGTTGCAGATCGCCGTTCCGCGATTGATCGCCGACGCCGACTTCGTTTCGTTCAAGTGGTTCGACAACGTTCCGTTCGAGTCGCCGGAAGATCTCTATTTGAAGGGGGACGTCGCGCCGGAAAGCTCGTTCTTCTATCGCGCCGACTTCGATTTTTGATCGGCGTTAAGCGTTGAATTAAAGCGATAAAACGCGGCGTCGGGGTGTTGCGGCTTCTCGGCGTCGCGTTTTTTTGTCGACGGCGCGACGCGAAAAAACGCTCTTGCGTCGGCGGCGAGAAAACGTTAAACTAACGACGGCGACGCCCGCGAACGGATTAAGGGCGCGTTTTCCGGAAGACGGTCGCGATTTAAGCGGCGGTCGACGGTTCGACGAACAAGCGACG
>JAFYVO010000116.1 GCA_017549085.1 Thermoguttaceae bacterium | reverse complement strand
TTCTCCGTGTACGCCCGTTTTTGCCCGAGCGACGAGGTCGCGACGCGGCATAAACGTTTTGTGCGCGACGCGTTGCCGCCTCGCGGGGCTGTGCGAATGCTAACTGTTACGACGCGTCAATTCGAGAAAATGGAAAATTTTATCGGTCCGAGACAAGCGGCGCCCGAAAGAGAACCGGACGCGGCGACGTTTTATTAACGTATTGACGGCGTTGGCGTTAGGGTTGTTGGTTGCGTCGGCTTTTATGCGTTGATCCGTCGAAAACCAAGCGCAACGGAACGCGGCGAACGACGTCAAAAACAAGCGCATTGCGACGTAGCGTTGTGAACGGCGTCGAACCTCAAACGCAACGCGATGTAATGTACTAAACGACGTCAAATATCAAGCGCAACGCGGCGAATGGCGTCGAATATCAAATGAAACGCGACACATTGTAGTGAACATCGTTAAAAAATAAGCGAAACGCGACGCAAAGAAACGGAAGTTTCCGTCGCAAGCGCCGCGATTGTTGAGTTTGAGCGTTCCCAAAAAAGGAACGCGTTCGCGAATAGAAAGAAAGAGCGAAAAAGTGCAGGGACGGATTCTTGATTTTTCGCAGGCGCCGGTCAAGCTGCGCGTTCGTTATCGTCAACTGCAAATTTCGCTCGACGGTCGCGATGTCGACGCCGTGCCGCTCGACGACGTCGCGGTCGTGTTGTTGGCGCATCCTCAATTATCTCTTTCTTTAGCGACGTTGCAAGGTTTGACGGCGGCCGGCGCGACGATCGTCGTTTGCGACGCGAAGTCGCTCCCTTGCGGACTCTGCTTGCCGTTGGTAGGGCATCATTTAAGCGCGCGTCGGACGCGGCTTCAAGCGTCGGTTTCGCGACCTCTTCAAAAGCGACTTTGGCGACAAATTGTCAGAAGCAAAATCGAGGGGCAGGCGGCCGTTTTGGAGACGTTGCGCGGCGACGACGGCGGCTTGCGCGCGTTGGCGGCGGCGACGCTTTCGGGCGACACGGACAATCGCGAAGGCGTCGCGGCGAAAAAGTATTGGTCGCAACTCTTTGCAGGACAAAAGTTTAAGCGTGATTTTGACGGCGGCGATCCGACGAACGCGGCGCTGAATTACGGATACGGCGTCTTGCGAGCGATTGTCGCGCGAGCCGTTGTCGCGTCCGGACTTTGCCCGGCTTTCGGAATTTTTCACCGGAATAAGTACGACGCCTTTGCGTTGGCCGACGATTTGATCGAGCCGTTTCGGCCAGTCGTCGACGTTTGCGTCGCGCGGTTACGGGATGAAAAACGTTTGACCGGCGAGCTTTCGACCGAAATAAAGTCGACGCTAATTCGCCAATTGACAGGACGTTACCGCGTCGACGGTTTTCAAGAAACGATATTCGAAGCCGCGTCGAAGGCGACGGAGTCGCTGGTGCGCGTTTATGTCGGCAAAGACAAGCGGCTGACTTTGCCGGAAGCCTTGCCGTTGGCGGCGACGACGGCGGAAACTCCGACGCTAAAAACCGAGAACGTTGAAATTCGCGAGACGACGGCGACGGAGCGCGCGGAGCGAAACGACGTCGCCAACAAAGAGACTCGTGCTGAATCGAAGATCAAGGTGTTGGAATGCGTTGAAAATAAAGAGGTTGGCGTTGTCGCGCCGCCGGAAGACGAAAACTGGGATTTGCAATTAGACGGCTTTTTTGACGTTAACGTCGATTGGGATTACGAGTCGGATTTTCGACTTGACGACGATTAGTAACGAGACCTTGTTTCGCCGGGTTGACGCGGTCAAAACGCGTCGCTTGACGACTCGACGTCGATCAATGGAAATAACGCTTGTAATAAAATAACTTATAAGGCAAGGGAATAGAATGCGTTTTTTGCAAGCGACGTGGTGTCGCGTTTATCAGGCGGCGTTTCGTATGGCGCTGCCGATTCTTCCGTATCGCGAGCCCGAGATTGTGCCGACGCGCGCAAAATTGGATCGCGTTTTATCCAAAGAAAATATTAAAAAGGCGTTAATCGTTGCCGACCAAGGCATTAAGAACGCGGGGTTGCTGGCTCCGATCGAAGCGACGCTAACCGAAAGCGGCGTTTTTTACGTCGTTTACGATAAGACGCGTCCGAATCCGACGGTCGACAACGTCGAGGAAGCGTTAACTGTTTATCGCGAAAACGGTTGCGACGCGTTGATCGCCGTCGGCGGCGGGTCGCCGATTGATTGCGCGAAAGCCGTCGGCGCTCGCGTCGTTTACCCTAAGAAGAGCGTTGGCAAGCTTAAGGGGTTGTTGCGCGTTTGGCGGCGCCTACCTCCGTTGATCGCCGTTCCGACGACCGCTGGAACGGGAAGCGAAACGACCGTCGCCGCCGTGATCGTCGACTCGGAAAAAATGCATAAGTATACGATTCTAAGTTTCCCGCTGATACCGACTTACGCGTTGCTTGATCCGGAATTGACCTTTTCTTTGCCGCCGCGTTTAACGGCGACGACGGGGATCGACGCGCTCGTGCACGCCGTCGAGGCTTATATCGGACGTTCGACGACTAAAGAGACGCGTCGCCTTGCTTTAGACGCGACGAAACTGATTTTCGAAAACATTGAAATCGCGTTTAACGACGGGAAAAATCGCGACGCGCGCGAAAAAATGCTCCGCGCCGCGCATATGGCCGGGTTGGCGTTTTCGAAGTCTTACGTCGGGTACGTTCACGCCGTCGCGCACTCGCTCGGCGGACGTTACGGAACGCCGCACGGTCTTGCCAACGCGGTGTTAACGCCTTATGTGCTAGACGCTTATGGCGAAAGAGCGCATCGGAAGTTGCGTTCGTTGGCTCTTGTCGCCGGCGTTGCGGAGTTACAAGACGACGCAAAAACGGCCGCCGAAAAATTTATCGCCGCTTTCCGCAATCTCAACGCGAAACTTGGGATTCCTGAAAAGCTCGAAGGGATTAAAAAAGAGGATATTCCGGCGATGGCTCGACAGGCGGCGCGCGAGGCAAATCCCCTTTATCCGGTGCCTAAGTTGTTTGACGTAAAAGAGTTGGAGCGGTTTTATTATTGCGTTGCCGATTGGAGCGACGAACGTTAATAGGAGGCGAAGCGAGCGATGAACGCGCAAGAAATTGAGAATTTGCTCGAAAAACAGCGGAAATTTTATCGAAGCGGCGCGACGATTCCGGTCGAGTTTCGCGTGGAACAGCTGAAGAAGTTGCGGCGCGCGATTCAAAAGTATGAAGCGGAAATCGCCGCGGCGTTGTTAAACGACCTTGGTAAAAGCGCTTACGAAAGTTATATGTGCGAAATTGGACTCGCGCTTTCCGAAATATCGCATATGATTCGTAAAACGAAAAAGTTCGCGGCGCCGCGTCGCGTTTGGACGCCTCTGGCGCAATTTCCGTCGCGCAGTTATCGGCAGGCGGTTCCGCGCGGAAGCGTTTTGATTATGAGTCCTTGGAACTATCCGTTTTTGCTGACTTTAGGGCCGTTGGTCGACGCGATTGCCGCCGGCAAC
>JAFYVO010000115.1 GCA_017549085.1 Thermoguttaceae bacterium | reverse complement strand
GGGCGTCGAACTGACGAAAGACGAAGCGGCTTTGCAACGTATGGCTCGCGGCGTTTACCGACGTCGGCTCGAACTCGGCGTCGCCCGAGAGCAAGCGCGGAAAGACTTGCCGCTCTCGACCTACACGGAGGCGGTTTGGAAGATCGATTTGCGCAACCTGCTTCACTTTCTGGAATTGCGGCTGGACGAAAGCGCGCAATTTGAAATTCGCGAATATGCGAAAGCGCTCGCGGCGATCGCGCGCGAGCTTTTCCCGAAAACGTATCGAGCGTTCGTCGACTACCGACTGAACGCGACGACGTTGACGCGATTCGAGGCGGACGCGCTTCGCGATTTTCTCGCGAAGAAGAGCGTCGCGCTCGAACGCAAAGAGTTCGACGAACTGCTCGTCGGACTCAAATCGGAATCGGAGCGAACGGACGCGCTCGCGAAATTCCGACGGCTCGGACTCGTCGCCGATTAGACGCGTCGTTTGGTTTCGGCGGCGTAAACCGCCTAATTTTAACGAAAGGAAACGATATGGGCTCCGAACAAGCTAAAAACCTCGCGACGAAAATCTTCGCGGCGCTCCGCGACGGGGAAACCGTTCTCGTCGGCGGTAAGACGATCGACTTCGTCGCCTACAAAGACGGCAAAGTCCGCGCTTACCAAACGCTCGACAAAGGGCTCGCCGCGATCGACGTCGCGAACGTCGAAGTCGCGATCTACACGAAGAAGGAAGTTTTGCACGCTCCGGCGACGGTCGCGCAGATCTAACGCGAACTAAAAACGAAGCGGCGTCCGGTTTGCGCCGCGCCGCTTCGCGCTTTCTCGCGAATCGCGCGTCTTTCGGGGCGCGCGATTCAAACTTCAACGACCCCAAGAGGATAACGATGGAAGAAAAGAAAGTCGAATCGGTCGACGTCGCCGCTTTGTCGACGTTTGAACTCGCTCAAAAAATGTACCCTAACGAAGATTTTTCCCGGCTGAAAAACGCCGCCGACTCCTTCGAAACGCTGGTGAACGACCAAGTTCTCGACGGCGTTGGAAGCCGCCGATTCGAACTCGCGGACGTTCCGAAAAAACTTTGCGCGGCGATGATCGCGAAAGCGCAACTCTCGCCGTCGGTTCGTCGCGTCGTCGCGGTCGCCGAACCCGATTTTGGCGATTCATTCGTCGACGGGCTCGACCAAACGGTCGCGGGCGCGATCGGCGACGCGGTCGCGAAACGCGAACGCGCAAAAGAGTTCGAACTCGACCAAGCGAGCGTCGACGGCGATCCCAAAATTTGGCGAGCGTTTCGACTGTATCGGGCGCAAGTCGTTTTTGAGAGCGCGGAAGACGGGCGGAAAAACGTCGCGTTTACGTTGTTTGAGAGCGGCGAAAAGGAAACGGAAAGGGGAAACGAAGAGCGATGAGCGAAGAAGTCAAAGACGAAAAATTTGCGTTCCCGGCGCGAGCGCCGCGCGTCGGCGAAATCGCGTTGACGGCGAGCGGCGACGCTTATCTGACGCTCGATTCGACCGGGTTCGGTTGCTCCGATTGCGACCTTGCGGAGGGAGTCGACGTCGAAACGTGCCCGCGTTACAAGCAGTGCAGCGCGTTTTGGCGGGAAGACAAAAAAGCCGTTCGTTTCCGAGCCGTCGAGAATTTCGACGAAGCGCTGGCGCAAACCTTGCTGACGCGCTCCGAACCGGTCGACGTCGTAACGTATCCGACCGGCGCGAAACGCGAGCGCGACGACAGAAAACCGCGTTACGACCTTATTTCGCCCCTCGCCGAAGAACGACTCGCGCGGCGGCTCGCCGAAGGCGCGGAGAAGTACGGCGAACGGAATTGGGAAAAAGGCGTTCCGATTTCTCGATGCGTCGCGTCGGCGCTTCGGCATTTGAACGCGTATCGTCGCGGCGAAATCGACGAAGACCATCTCGCGGCGACGGCTTGCAATTTGATGTTCGCGCTCCACTTTGAGGAAAGCGTTAAAGAGGGAACGACGCCGCTCGAAGTTCTCGACTTGCCGTTCCAAGCTAAAAAACGCCTTAAAAAATAATATCGCCTAAAAGGAAAAAAGTCTATGCCGAACGCGTTAATTATTTCGAACGACGCTTCGACGCGCGAGCGCTGGACGCGGCTTTGCGCGTCGAAACGAATCGCCGTCGTCGCCGGAGAGCAGATCGTCGGGCCCGACGGCGGTTGCGATAAAACGTTTTTTGGGGACGGGCCGTTCAACGTCGCCTTTTTTGACGCGACGACCGCGCGAGGCTCGAGCGCGTCGGCGCTCTCCGCGATTGCGAAGTCGTACCCCGCCGCTCGAATCGTTCTCGTTTGCCGTTGTCCCGACGACCTTGACCCGAGGCTCGCCGCCGCTTGCGTCGCCGTCGTCGAGAGAACGCGGTTTGAAGAAACGTTCGGCGAAACGTTGCGCCTCGTCGAGAGAAGCGCGACGGCGCAAGCGGCGCGCCGCCCGGAACTCGAATCGCCGCGCCGTCGCCGACGTTTGATCGGCGAGCGTCCGAGAATCCGCGATTTGGAACGCAACCTCGACTTTGTCGCCTCGTCGGCGAAACCGGTTCTAATCCTCGGCGAACGCGGTTCGGGGCGGTCGCTTATCGCCGAAAGGATCGCGTCGACCGGCGTTCGCGCAAACGCGCCTTACCTCGTCGTCGATTGTTCGCAACCGGCGGCGACGCTTGAACGCGAACTTTTCGGCGACGGGGAATCGCCGGGGAAAATCGCTTACGTCGACGATTGCGGCGGAACGCTCGCGTTCGACTCTTTCGACCGCGTTCCGGCGTCGCTCGAAGACGCGGCGTTGAGCGTCGCGTTCGGGCAAACGTGCGGACGGCGCGGCGCGGCGGGAAGAAGCGACGTTAAGCGCGCTCGTTTCATTTTTATCGGCGAAGCGGGTTCCGACGCTTCCGAGTCGCCCGCGCGGCGCGGACTTTTTAACGCGGCGGGGCTTACGATTTACGCGCCGTCGTACCGCGAGCTGACGACGAAGGATTTGCGCGATATTCTCGACGCGGCTCTTTCCGAGGCGCGAAACGTCGTTGGACGCGACGTCGTCTTTAGCGAACCGGCGAAAAAGGCGGCGGTCGACGCGGCGAAATCGGTCGCCGAATTGACGGGAATCGTCGACGCGGCGGTCGCGTTTAACGAAACCGGCGAGCTTGAAGTCGCCGACCTCGTCGCCGCGATCAAGCGGGCGCGTTCGACGCGCGGTCCCGGGAGCGGGTTGGTCGGGCGAACGTTCGAGCAAATTCGCCGCGCCGCGCTCGTCGAGACGCTCAACGCTTGCGGCGGGAGCCAAACGCAAACGGCGCGTTCGTTGGACGTTAGCGTAAAAACCGTTCAAAACTGGATTAAAGAATACAAGCTAAGATGACGCGATTCCGTCTTTCGGCGCAAACGATTCGCGCCGTTCGCGAGTTGCGCGACCAAGAGTTTTCGGCGCGAAAAATCGCCCGAACGCTCGACGTTTCGCACACGAGCGTTTTAAGGGTCGTCGCGAATATCGAAGCGCTCGACCTCGACGCGCTCGAACGCGAGGAAGTCGAGGACGCCGAACGCGGCTTCCTTTACATCGCCGACAAAAACGCGCTTCCGTCGCGCTGTCCGACGT
>JAFYVO010000114.1 GCA_017549085.1 Thermoguttaceae bacterium | reverse complement strand
CCAACGTTGAGCGATTTGGAAACCGAGTTGGTAATTTTGCGCTAAATTCTCTTGCGCCGCTTGCGTTTGCTCCGCCGTCGCGTCGCTCGGGAGGAGCCGCGTTCGGAGAACGTCGTCGCCGGCTTTCAACGCGATTTCGACGCCGTCTTCGGTCGTTTTGACGGAAGTCGCGAGTTGTTTCGCCTCCAACGCGGCTTGGAACTCTTTCGCTTTTTCCGGGTGCGAACGATCGAATTGCGCGATCAAACGCTCGAACGTCTTTTTGCCGTTCGGAACGATTTCCGCCCAACGGTCGAGCGAAGGGATTTCGCGCAGTTCGCCGGAAAGACGGTTGCCTTTCAAGTTCGCCGTTTCGATTTCGTTGGCGTCGAGCGCTTCGTTGAACGCGGTCCAAGCGATCTCCGTCGACTTCGAAAGGAAGAACGATTGATAAGCGAAAAACGCGACCGACGCGAGCGCGAGCGCGAGCAAAATGTTCGGAAGAGGAGAGCGGCCCTCCGGTTGAGGCGGCGTCGGACGGCGGCGCGGCGGCTCTTCGCGACGGCGTTTGAGGTCGTCGCGTTTCGACGAAACGTCCGGAATCGGCGTCTTGAATTTGTCGGGAATACGGTCGTAAGTTTCGTCGCTGATCGGCGCGCCGTTCTTCGAGCCGTCGCGGCGCTCCGAGAAAAGAGCGACCGGAGCGAGAGCGCCGACAAGGAAGTTAAAAGGCGAACGAGCGTTCATAAAACAAGCGTCCTTTGCGATATTAATAAGGAGCGCGACCGATTGCGACGGTTCGCGCGATTTTTCTAAGCGAATACCGGTCGTCTTAACGGAAGGCCCGCCTTAAACGACTCGTTCCTTATTATAGCGCCGCCGTCAAAAAAAACTACCCGGCCCCGCGCCTCTTGAAGGAAAAATAGCGGAAATATAGCGGTCGCAAGGTTTGAGCGGAAAGGACGCTTGGGAAGAAAAGGCGCGAAAACAAGGAACGGCGCGCAAAACGTCGAATAATCCGCCGTTTTTATATTATTGAACGTTTTTGTTTTCAACGAAAAGTAAGCGACGGGCGAGAGCGGCGAGAGGAAAAAGGGGCGCCGTCGACGAAATCGACGCGATTGGGGAGTAAAAAGGGGGCAAAACGAAGAAAGTCGGCGTTTTTTTGCGTCGAACGGCGCGCCGGTCGCTTGCGTCGTCGCCGTCTCCGGGTATAATAAGACAAGCGAGGTCGCGTCGATTTTGAAAAGTGAAACCGGCGACGATTTCCGTTTCCTTGTCGACTTGTCGCGCGGAGACGCCGGGAAACGCGGCTTTCTCGGTTTTTGGTTCCTTGTTTTGATTTTCGGTCGGCCAACCGAACTGGTTGCCGAAACTTTTGTCAAAGAGAGCGTTATGTCTTCTTTCCATTCCGTTAAGTCGAATCCGGGGCGCATCTCGGTGCGCGGCGCGCGAACGCATAACCTGAAATCGGTCGATTTGGACATTCCTTATTATAAGTTGGTCGCGTTTTGCGGCGTCAGCGGGAGCGGTAAGAGCAGCCTTGCGCTCGACGTGCTTTACGCGGAGGGGCAACGGCGTTATATCGAGAGTTTTTCGGCGTACGCGCGCCAATTTTTGGAAAAGCTCGAACGTCCGGACGTCGACCGAGTCGAAGGCGCGCCCCCGGCGATCGCGGTAACGTCGCGTCCGTTGGGGCAAATGTCGCGCTCGACGGTGGGGACGGCGACCGAAACGAGCGATTATTTGCGCTTGCTCTACTCGAAAATCGGAACGCCGTACTGCCAAAGCTGCGGTCGAGAAGTGCGTCGCGACTCGCCGCAAGGAATCGTCGACGCGTTGAGCGGTTTGGCCGAAGGAACGCGGGTTCTCGTCGCTTTTTCGCCGTCGACGGAGAGCTTGCGCGGCGCCAAGCCCGATTTTGAAGCCGAATGGAAGGAAAAGGGCTTCCGACGCGGCGTCGCGATGGGCGAGTCGTTTAATTTGGACGATCCCGGCGGGTTCCCGATCGAGAAATACGCCGAAGCGCGGCTCCTCTATTTGGCGGCCGCGACCCGTTCCGACGAAGAAGAGTTCGCCGAATACGGGCTCCGCTCTTCCGACGACGAACTCGATTACGTCGACGGAAGAAACGGCGGCGATTCGGACGAGGACGGCGGTTTGGACGAAGCGGTCGCGGCGCGCGACGGAGCCGACGACGACGCCGAGTTCGACGCGTCCTTCGCCGACGGCGTCGTCGACGATTTGGGCGAACGCGAAGCCGCCGAAGAAGCGCGAGCCGACGCGACGGAAAGCGGGAAGTCGAAAGCGCGTCGCGGACGGAAAAAGGAGGGCGACGCGGAAGAGCTGGAAAACGACGAAAACGGCTTGGAAAACGGCGCGAACCTCGACGACGCGAAAACGCCGTCGCGCTTGTTGACGATCGACCCGGACGGCGAAGACGGCGCGCTCCGTCAATATTTGGAACGTCGCAACGAAATCAAAAAAGCGCCGGGCGCTCCGCCGATTTACTTCGTCGTCGACCGCGCGCAAATTGGGAAGACGTCGACCGAACGCCTCTTCGAAGCGGTCGACACGGCGCTCGCATACGGCGACTCGCGGTGTTGGGTCTTCGTCGAGGGGGACGCGACGCTGAAAACTCGCGACGAAAACGACGAAACGGTCGAGCGGACGCGAACCGGAACGCCCTTCCAACTCGACGGCGAACGTTGGACGCTCGTCGGTTTCAGCCGTCGAACGCGCTGCGAAGACTGCGGCGTCGAATTCCCGTCGATCGAGCCGAAGTTGTTCAGCTTTAATAGTCCGCTCGGCGCCTGCCCGTGTTGCGAAGGGTTCGGCAACCTGATGGCGCTCGATTTCGACCTGATTTTCCCGAACAAAAAACGCTCGATTCACGACGGCGCCGTCGCGCCTTGGAACAGCGCCGCTTACCGCGATAATTTGAAGCGCTTTTTGGCGATCGCCGACGAGCTGGGCGTCCGAACGCGCGTTCCGTTTGAGGAACTGACCCGCAAAGAGCTGAATTTGCTCCTGAACGGTTCGCGGCGACTCGGGTACGAAGGGCTCAACGGCTTCTTCATTCGCCTGCAAAAGCAAAAATACAAGATGCATATCCGCGTCTTCCTGAGTCGTTGGCGATGTTACCGCACGTGCCCGATGTGCGACGGCGCGCGCCTGCGTCAAGAAGCGCTCGCGGTGAAGATCGGCGGCAAGAGCATTCACGACCTGTCGTCGGCGCCGATTTCGCAAATTTTAAAGACGATCGAGTCTTGGGAATTGTCGCCGTGGAAGCGCAAGGTCGGCAAGATCGCGCTCGACCAAACGCGGGCTCGCTTGAAGTATTTGGAGCAAGTCGGGCTCGGGTATTTGACCCTCGACCGACCGATGAAAACGCTCAGTTCCGGCGAACAACGGCGCGTCAGCTTGACGTCGACGCTCGGTTCGAACCTCGTCGACATGCTGTACGTCCTCGACGAGCCGACGATCGGCCTCCACCCGCAAGACACGGAGCGCCTGCTCGAATCGATCGAAGGCCTGCGCGACCGCGGGAACACGGTCGTCGTCGTCGAACACGACGAGACGATTCTCGAAGCGGCGGATCGCGTCGTCGAGATCGGGCCGGAAGCCGGGCAAGGGGGCGGACGCGTCGTTTTCGAAGGGACGATCGACGAAATGAAAGCGTCCCCCGATTCGCTGACCGGCAGTTACCTTTCGGGACGCCGCGTCGGGGGCGGGATTCCGCGTCGACGCATTCTCGAAAACGGCTTCGTCGAGGTCGCCGGCGCGACCGGGCGCAATCTTAAGAACGTGAACGCGGTTTTTCCGCTCGGCGTTCTTTGCGTTGTCGCGGGCGTCAGCGGGGCCGGCAAAAGCTCTCTCGTGCAAGAGACGCTTTACCCGGCGCTCTGTTCGAAACTTGGGTCGGACGCCGCCGCGCCGAAGGGGTTGCCGTATGAGAAATTGCTCGGTTACGACCAACTCGACGAGGTCGCGCTGATCGACCAAACGCCGATCGGGCGTTCGCCGCGCTCGAATCCGGTAACGTATTTGAAAATTTTCGACGATATTCGCGCGTTGTACGCCGAAACGCCGGACGCGAAAGCCGCCGGATACAACGCCGGATATTTTAGCTTCAACGTCGACGGCGGACGGTGCAACGCGTGCAAGGGCGAAGGCTTTTTGGCGATCGATATGCAGTTTATGGCCGACGTGTACGTCCGCTGTCCGCTCTGCAACGGGCGCCGTTACCAACAGAACATTCTGGACGTAACGTACCGCGGACGCAACATCGCCGAAGCGCTCGATATGACGGCGCGCGAAGCGTTTTCGTTCTTCCGCGGGCAGCCGAAAATCCAGCAAAAGCTGAAGCGCCTTTGCGACGTCGGGCTCGACTATTTGCGGCTCGGGCAACCGGCGAACACCCTTTCCGGCGGCGAGTCGCAGCGTTTGAAGCTGGCGGCGCGCCTCTCGGACGCTCGCAAGGGCCCGTGTTTGTTCATCCTCGACGAGCCGACGACCGGCTTGCACTTCGCCGACGTCGTGCAGTTGCTCGACGGTTTTAACGCGCTCCTTGAAACGGGGAACTCGCTGATCGTCGTCGAACACAACTTGCAAATGATGCGCGCGGCGGACTATATTATCGAGCTGGGCCCCGGCGCCGCCGACGAAGGGGGGACGATTATCGCCGAAGGAACGCCGGAGCAAATCGCGCAAAACCCGGCGTCGAAAACCGGGCCTTACCTCGCCAAAGCGTTGGCGCAGCGTTGACGTAAAGCGCGACGAACGCCGTCGAGCGAACGGACTCGACGGCGTTCGTCGTTAAAACTTGCGCGTTTTGCCCAGGTTGACGCCGCGTTGTTTTGAAGGAGTAAATTGCCTATTTTGCGCTCCTTGCGCAATTTCTCGGAAAAGGCGGCGAAGATTAGAAGAACGTAACTTTTGACAAAATTTCTTGAAGAAAAATCGGTTTCAATTCTTTTTTTGCTCGTTGTTTGCCAGTTCCGCGCTTGTCAAGATTTCTTGCGGGGGTATAATGAAGAAATTCATCGAGACGCCGTCGTCCGCGCGTTAGGCGTCGAAGGCGGCGAAAAAAAATTCGATTGCGAAGAACGAGTAGAAAATGAGAAACGTTATTTCGATTTTAGTGCAGAACGCGACCGGCGTCCTTTCGCACGTCGCCGGTTTGCTGGCCTCGCGCGGTTACAACGTCGACAGTTTAACGGTCGGCGCGACGGAAGACCCGCGTTTTTCTCGGATGACGATCGTCCTCAACGTCGATAAAGATATGATGCGACAGGTGGAGAGTCAGTTGCAAAAGCTCGTTACCGTCGTCGAGACCGTCAACCTTTCCCGCGTCGAACACGTCGAGCGCGATTTGGCGCTGGTTCGCGTCGAGGCGGAACGCGGCAAGCGAAGCGAAATTCTCGAATTGGTCGAGATTTTCCGCGCGCAAATTGTCGACGTCGCGCCGAGATCGCTTCTTATCGAAGTGAGCGGCGACGGCGCGAAGATCGACGCTTTTATCAAGGCTTTGGCGCCGCATAAAATCGTCGGTTTGACTCGTTCCGGTTGCATCGCCGCGCCTCGGGGCGACGTGAAAACCGCCGAGTCGAACGAATAACGTCGAAAATAAATACAATTAACGAAAAATGAAACGGCCGCGCCCGAACGCCGCGTCGCGTTCTTTAACGCAAAAACGAGACGTTGGTCGCGCAAAAACATAACAACTTTAAAATTCAGGAGTTAGCGCAAATGGCTGCTACGGTTTATTATGAAAACGACGCCGATCTTTCCGTCTTGAAGGACATGACGATCGCGATTATCGGTTACGGTTCGCAAGGGCACGCGCACGCGCAAAACCTCCGCGACAGCGGTTGCAACGTCATCGTTTGCCAACGCGAAGGTTCCGACAACTATCGCCTCGCGAAAGAAGCCGGTTTCGAACCGGTTCCGTGCGTTGCCGAAGCCGTCAAACAAGCCGACATTATCGTCATCACCCTCCCGGACGAAGTCCAAGGCAAAGTCTACCGCGAAAGCATCCGCGACAACCTCAAGGAAGGCGCGATCATTCTCGCGACGCACGGCTTCAACGTCCACTACGGCCAATTCGACCTCCCGAAATCGAACCGCGCCATTATGATCGCGCCGAAGGGCCCGGGCCACTTGGTTCGTTCCGAATACGTCAAGGGCGGCGGCGTCCCGTGCTTGATCGCTCTCGACGATCAATGCGGCGAACGCGAAAAAGCGATCGGTCTCGCCTACGCGAAGGGGATCGGCGGCACCAAGGGCGGCGTCATCCAAACGACGTTCAAAGAAGAAACCGAAACCGACCTCTTTGGCGAACAAGCCGTCCTCTGCGGCGGCGTCAGCGCCCTCATCAAGGCCGGGTTTGAAACCCTCGTCGAAGCCGGTTACCAACCGGAAATGGCGTACTTCGAATGCATGCACGAAATGAAGCTCATCGTCGACTTGTTCTACCAAGGCGGCTTGAACTACATGCGTTACAGCGTTTCGAACACCGCCGAATACGGCGACTACACCCGCGGCCCGCGCGTCGTCGGTCCGGAAGCGAAGAAAGAAATGAAGAAGATTTTGGAAGAAATCCAAAACGGCGTCTTCGCTCGCGACTTCCTCCTCGAAAACCAAGTCAACGCGCCGTTCTTCAAGCGCACCCGCGCCGCCGAACACGATCACCAAATCGAACAAGTCGGCAAGCGTCTCCGCAAGATGATGTCTTGGATCGACGCGAAAGAATTCTAATTTAAACGTTAGAATTCCGTTCTAAACGGCGATTTTTCCGACGCGAAACGTTCGTTTTGCTCGAGCGTTTCGCGTCGTCGCGTCTTGGAAGCGGCGTTTTGCGCGTTTCCTAGTTTCTCCTGCTTGCCTAGTTTGCTTAGTTTGTTGCAGCGGCGCGAGTTTTTAGCGTCGACGACGGGGAAACGAAGTAGAAAAGGCGCGCTTTTCTTTTTTAACGTTATTATTTCTGCGTTGTCGCTTATCGACGCGAACTTTGAGGCGCGCGAGGTCGAATCGACGACAAACAGAGCGTCGACGTTCGTTTTCGTTTCCGCGACCGGTTTCGCCGACGGCGGCAAGAGATTAGGCGACGGCGCGTTGCGCGGCCCGTTCCGCAGGGCGACGTTGGCGGAATAGGGAATATGGGCGATTGAGGCAGTTTTGTCGACCGTTTTCTTGGGAAACGCGGCAAGAGGCCGCAATTTAAAAGCCGAGCGGCGTTTGGAATTGAATTTGAGTAAAATAGGCGGTATAGGGTGTTTTGTCGACCGGCCTAGCTTGCGGAAAAATGAAATTGGGCGGTTTGGGCGGTTGGCGCAATTTTGTCGACCAATTTAGAACATAGAAAAAAAACTAGCGAGGAGCGACGTTGGAATTAACGCAGTTTCACCCGAGTTATTTTCAAGATTTTCGGTACGTTTATCCGGTGGTCAGCCGCCGCGCGAACGGCGTTTCGATCGGCGTCAATTTGAGCCCGTCGAAGCGTTGTAATTTTCGTTGCGTTTATTGCCAAGTCGACCGTTCGGAGCGAACTCCGGACGCGGCGGTCGACGTCGACTTGATGCGTCGCGAGTTGGAAGCGGTTGCGAAAACAACCGTTTCGGGCGACTTGTTTCGTTGCGAACGTTTTGCGCAAACGCCGGAAAATAAACGGGTTTTGCGCGACTTTGCGTTCAGCGGCGACGGCGAGCCGACCCTTGCTCCGGAGTTCGGCGCGGCGGTCGACGCGATGATCGACGTTCGAAAAACGCTTTCGCTCGACGACGTTAAGCTGACGCTTATCACCAACGCGACTCTTCTCGCCGAGCCCCGCGTCGCCGAGGCGCTCGACCGTTTGGCGGCGAACAACGGCGAAATTTGGGCGAAACTCGACGGCGGCGACGAAACGCGGGTCAAGACGCTCGACCGAACCGCCGTTCCGTTCGAGCGGATTTTGCAAAATATTGCGTTCGCGGCGAAGCGTTGGAGCGTCAAAATTCAAACCGCCGCGCTTTCTTGGGACGGCGCCGCGCCGACCGACTCCGAAATCGAGCGGTATTGCGATCGGGTTAAGGAAATCGTCGACGGCGGCGGAAACGTTTGCGGCGTCCAACTTTACACCGTCGCCCGCGTTCCGTCCGAACCGCGAGCGGTCGCGCTTGACGACGCGAAGATGGACGCGTTGGCGGCGACGATTCGCGAAAAAACGGGACTTACGGTCGACGTTTTTTACTCGAAATAATCGCCTATTTAGCGCATTTTGTCTAAATTGACGAAAAGAACGCCCGGAAACGGCGCTTTTAGCGTTGAAATGGGCCGATCGGCAAACGGACGCGCGTCGTCGCGTTCGTTTGCGTTGAAACGTTTGCGCTGAAATGTTAAAATAGAGTGAATGGTGAAAGTAGGGGGACGTCTTTTGCCTCTTT
>JAFYVO010000113.1 GCA_017549085.1 Thermoguttaceae bacterium | reverse complement strand
CGGCGTTGCTCCGCCGTCATCGGCGTGTTTTAAATCTTATAACAAACGGAATTCAAACGGTCGCGCAAAAATTTCATTCGACGAATTCGTTCGGCGACGGCGTCCCCGGCGGAAGAGCGGGCCGTCGTTAACTTCGGCGACGCGAGTTCGAGCGTTCGGTCGACGTCGGTCAAGAGCAGGTCGATTTCAAAACTCGTTCGCCAATTGCGTCCGACTTCGGAATCGCCGAAAAACGCTTGCGCGGCGGCGGTCGTTTCCCGAATGCGCGCGAGTTCGGCGGTCGAAATTTCCTTCGCCTCGACAAGTTCGCCTCGTTTCTTCGCCGCGAAGTAATCGGCGGCGCGTCCCCAAACGAACGCCCGTCGGTCGAGCGCGCAACAAAACGCGTCGAAAAGCGCCAAACGTTGTTCGAGCGAGTAACGCGTTTCCAACGTCGGCGCGTCGGCTTTTTGCGCCGCTCCGTCGTTCGCGTCGCCGAAAACCGAAACCGCGGTCGGCGCCGGATCGGCCGCGACGATCGCGTCTTGAATCGGCTCCGCATCGGCGATTTCCGCCCGAAATTTCTTAATAATCGCCGCCGCTCGCTCCGGCTCCGTCGCTAGCAAGGGCAAAATTTCGTCGACGCGCAACAGCGCCGCGTTCGTCCAATCGGCGGTCGGCGGATAGTCGATAAAGAGCGACGAATACGGGTCGAGCGCAAAAAAACACTCGTCGGCGATTTGCTCGACGGTCGCGCCGACTTCGTCCGCGCCGACGTCGACCGCGACGAAGTCTTCCTCGTCGTCAAAATCCGCGTCGACGGTCAAATCGGCGGCGAGAAGCTCCTCGTTCAACTCCGGTTCCGCGGCAAATTCCGCGACGTCTTCGATCTGCAACGTCGGGCGGTTCGTTCCCAACGAAATCGTCCGCGACGCGTCGACGGTCGGCCCGACCGCTTTCGACGAATACTTCGCCGACGTTCGAACGGCTTGCGGCGTTTGCGCTTCGTCGGCCGAAACGTCCGAGAAATAGAACGGAACCGCGACGCTCGGCGATTCTTGCGCGCGGAGCGGCGAAGCCGGGAAAAAAGTCGCTAAAGCCGCCGTCAAAACGACCGCGCTCTTCCAACGAAGAACCTCGCTCGACGACAAACGCTCTTTTCGCGACGGCGAAGCGCCGCGTCTTTCCTTATTCCTTAATTTTCGCATATAACGTCGTTGGCAAAAATGAACGATGACGCCCGACGACCGTCCGCGCGCGCTTTCGGTCGACTCCTTCTCTTCAAATATCGACCAAAAAGCCGCCCCGATTAAACGATTTTAGCGAATAAACCTCTTTTTCCCATTTCAAGGATTTTGCGCGACAACTATCGGCAAGAAAAAAAGGAAAATTGGCGCGCCGCTTGTTTTTTCGACGCGCTTCCGTTATAATCAAAAAATCGGCGCCCAACGCGGCGCGGTTTCGCCGTCATTTTTGACAAAAAATTCAAAAACGCGTTTCCGAAAGAAAAACAAGATGAAAATCAAAAAATTCGGTATCGTCGGTTGCGGGATGATCGCGACCTTTCACGCCCGCGCCATTCGCGAAATCGGCGCCGAACTCGTCGCCTGTTACGACACGCTTCCGCTGGCCGCCGAGCGCCTCGCGAAAGAGTTCGGTTGCAAACCTTATTCCGACCTGAAAGCGTTCCTCGCCGACCCGGACGTCGAAATCGTTACGATCGGAACCCCGAGCGGCGCGCACCTCGACCCCGCTGTCGCCGCCGCGAAAGCCGGCAAGCACGTGATCGTCGAAAAACCGCTCGAAGTGACCCCGGAGCGTTGCGACGAAATCATCGACGCTTGCGACAAAGCCGGCGTCGTCCTCTCGACGATCTTCCCGAGCCGCTTCCATCCCTCTAGTATATTGATGAAAGAAGCGGTCGAAGCGGGCCGATTCGGCAAGCAAACGCTCGGCGACGCGATCGTGAAGTGGTACCGCACCCAACAATATTACGACAGCGGCGTTTGGCGCGGCACGTGGAAGCTCGACGGCGGCGGCGCGCTGATGAACCAAGCGATTCACAGCGTCGACCTCCTCCTTTGGCTGATGGGGGACGTCGCGGAAGTTACCGCGATAACCGGCCTCGTCGCGCACGAAAACATCGAAGTCGAAGACGTCGCGGTCGCGGCGCTGCGCTTCCAAAACGGCGCGCTCGGCCTCCTCGAAGCGACGACGGCGGCTTACCCGGGTTACCTCAAACGCATCGAACTGCACGGCGACAAAGGTTCCGCGGTCATTGAAGAGGAAGACGTCGTCAAGTGGGACTTCGCCGAGTCGCGCCCGGAAGACGCCGAAATCCGCGAATCGATGACGAACCGCTTGTCCGGAGGCGGGGGCGCCGCCGACCCGGCCGCGATCGGGCACCACGCGCACGCCAAGCAATTCGCCGACGTTCTCGACGCGATTGAAAACGGTCGCGCGCCGAAAATCGACGGTCGCGAAGGCCGCCGCAGCGTCGAAGTCATCTGCGCCGTTTACGAAGCCGCTCGCAAGGGCGCGACGGTGAAGCTCGGCTAATTCGCCAATCTCCGCCGTTTCTCTATTTTAACGTCAAAACGCCGCGTCGAGCGCAAAACCTCGACGCGGCGTTTTGCGCAAATTCGCTATTTTCGCCTTCTTGTCGTTTCCCTTCTTTTTTCCCGCGTCGCCCGCTTTTCCTAATTCCCCCGCTTCCCCCGTTTAACTAATTCGCTCGAACGACCGGGAGCGCGTTCCAGTCGGTCGTATACGACGGCGAAACGAAGCGAGCGTTCGGCGTCCAACGCGGTTGAATCCCTTCCGACGCGAAGAAAACGGCTTTTTTCCCGAACGCGACGTTCGCCTTGTCGAGCGCTTCGCAGAGCCGACGGTCGCGTTCCCTCCGTTCGGCGGGCCGTTCCGGGTCGGGTTCGAACAGGTACCGCCGCGACGCCGCGACGCTTTCGTCGAGCGTTTCGAGCGCGACGACGCCCGCTTTCCGCCAAGCGAGTTTCGGGTCGAAAAGGGTTCGCGTCAACCGAAGCGCCGCCGACAAAAACTCCGGCGTCGAGTTCGTCGGTCGCGCGAAATTGACGGCGAGCCCGACGTTGCGCCGCGGAGCGTTCGGGTCGCGTCCGCTCGTCGACATATAGACGTAAACCCCGGAAGCGACGATCTTTCGAGCGCGCATCTTCGCCGCCGCCGTCGACGCGAAACTCGAAACGGCCTCCTCCATTTCGGCGAGCGTTTCGACGGTCGTTCCGAACGAACGGGAAATTTGGAGCGATTTTTGCGCTTCCGGTCGCGTCGTCGAGTTGAACGTCCGTTCGCCGCGCAGTTCGCGCACCGTCTTTTCTTGAACGATCGAGAAATTTTTTCGCATATAAATCGGGTCGACGCGCGCCAAATCGAACGCCGTTCGGAGCCCGAGCCGCCAAAACGCCGGGAGCAAGCGCCGCCCGACGCCCCAAACGTCGCCGATCGGCAGGCGTTTCAGCTCCCGCTCCCGCTCTTCCGGGTCGAAAAGGAGCGCAAACTTCCGCCCGGTCGCGGCGCCGTCTCGTTTCGCGATTCGACTCGCCGCTTTCGCCAGCGTTCGAGTCGGGCCGAGTCCAAGCGAAACGGGGATTCCCGTCCAACGCCGAACCGTTTCGACGATTTCCGCCGCCGTTTCCTCAATTTCCCGCCGAGCCGCCGCCGGAAGTCGCTCGTCCGACGCGCAAAACTCCCGCCAATCGACGCCGACGTTCTCGCCCATTCCCCCTAAACCGCCCGAATCTCCCAAATCGCCGTTTTCCGCCGTCGTTTCGCAACCGAGCAACCGCCCCGACGCGTCGCAAAAACGCCCGGTCAAGTCGAGAAACGCTTCGTCGATCGAGTAAACGTCGACGTTCGGCGTCCAACGCCCCAACGTCTCGACAACGCGGCGGCTCATATCGCCGTAAAGGGAGAAATTTCCGGAACGAACGACGACGCCCGCCGACCGCGCCAACGCTCGAATCTGAAAAAGCGGCGCCCCCATCGCGATTCCGAGCGCCTTCGCTTCCGGCGACCGCGCGACGACGCAACCGTCGTTGTTCGACAAGACGACGACCGGGCGGTTCTCCCAATCGGGCCGAAAAACCTTTTCGCAAGACGCGAAAAAGCTGTCGCAGTCCAAAAGTCCGATTATTTTCATCGTCGCGCCTCGACTTTTTCAAACGTTTTTAAATTTCCGGATTTTTCATCGATTTTCGTCGCGAAGCCGTCCGCAAAAGGAGCCGACGAGTTCGCGCTCGCCGCCCCGTTTGCTTAAACTTCCCAACTTCTCCCAACGCGCCCCGACGCCTCGCCCGCCGATTTTGCGCGTTTCGTCTCTTTTATCTAAACGACGACGTCAAACGTTTTCCGCCAACAGCCGCAACGACTCCGGAGCGACGAACCGAGCGCCCGCGCCTTCCCAACGCTTCGCCGACTCCAAAATCCGCCGCAACCCGAACGCCGCCGCCCAATAAAAAATCCCCCCTTTTTCCGGCGGAAACCCGAGCGCGAGAACGAGCCCGGCGTCCGCTTCCCGGAACGTCTCGACGACGCCGTCCTCGACGAGCCGCGCGCTTTCGAACAAGATCGCCGTCGCGACCCGAAGCGCGAGTTCTTCGTCCGACGCGTCTTTCGCCCCGACGTCGACCGCTTCCGCGCCCGTCGCGAACGTTTCTCCGGCGAGGAGTTCGGCGAGCGTTTCCGCGTCGAAATCGAGCGTCGCGTCGTCGGCCCAACTCGTTCCGCTCTCGAACCGATAAAAGCCGCGTCGCGTCTTGCGTCCGAGCCGTTCGCGCCGCGTCAACTCCGGCAAAACCGCCGAGTTCGTCGTCCGCTCCGGAAACGCCTTCAAAAAGGACCAACCGGCGTGCAGCGACACGTCGAGCCCAATTTCGTCCATAATGCGCAGCGGTCCCGCCTCGAACCCGAACCGCCGACAAACCGCCTCGACGCGCGCCGCAGGAACCCCCTCTTCGAGAAGCGCAAGTCCTTCGTTCAAATAAGGTTGCAACATCCGATTCACCAAGAAACCGGGCCCGTCTCCGACGATAATCGGCGTTTTGAAGATCGCCGCCCCAAGCGCCGCCCCCTCCGCGACCGTCTCCGGAGCGGTAAAAGCGCCGCGCATTACCTCGACGAGCGAACGTCGGCAAACCGGGTGAAAGAAGTGAAAACCGCAAAATCGCTCGCGGTTGACGTTCGGGTTCTCCGCCGCGGTCGGGAGCGACGCCGCCAAATCGGAAACGCAAATCGACGAAGTGTTCGACGTCAGCAGAATCGGCGCGGTCGCGGTCTTCGCCAACGTCTTGTAAAACTTCGACTTAATCTTAATCTTTTCCGGAATCGTTTCGACGACGACCGGACGCGCCGCCAGTTCCGCGAAGGAGTCGGACGTCGTCAACCCGTTCGCGACGATCTCCGCGACGAGCCGTTTTTCGGTCGCCGGATCGCTTTCCGCGACGCCGCGACGCCGCCGCTGTTCCGCCAATTCCGCTTCGATTCGCCACGGCGCCGCTTCGAGCGCGCTTGCGAACGAGTCGAACGCCAAGACCGGGAACCCGGCGCCCAAAAACGCCGCCGCGATCGAAACTCCCATCAGCCCGGCCCCCGCGATTCCGACGCCGCGCGTTCGAGCCTCCGCCGTCGTTCGAGCCGCGACGTCCGCAAAGTCGACCTTGTCTCCCCCGTTTTCCCCGTTTTCCCCGTTTAACCGTCGATATCCGAGAAGCGCCGCCGCGCCGTTCGCCTTAAACTCCGCGAAAAACGGCGCGTCCGCCCCGAAACCGCCGTCGAACCCGCGAACGTACTCCGCCGCCGAAATCGCCCCTTCCAACGACGCGGCGCCCCAAACGCCGGTCTCCGTTCCTTGCCGCGACCCTTCCGAACTCATTTCAGCGCTCCAACTTTCCTATTTTCGCTTTTTCCTCAAAAAACGCCGTCAAACGGCAAAATTTGCGCAAATTTTAACGCCGCGCCCCGGTAAAATCGCCGGTCGCCTCGCCCGCATTATAACGCCGAGACGCGGTCGCCGCAAGG
>JAFYVO010000112.1 GCA_017549085.1 Thermoguttaceae bacterium | reverse complement strand
GCCGCGTTTGAACGACGACGGCGCGTTCGGGGAAACGGAGTCGACCCGTTTCCTTGCGATTTCCGCCCTTATTAATTAATAAGGAATAAGCGGCGGTCGAAGCGCCCCAATTTCCGATTTTGCGCAACGATAGAAAGAGCAATGTTTCCCGCGACCGTTCCTTTTCCGCCGACGCGTCAAACGCCCCCTTCCGAACAGATCGACGTTCGTTTGGACGGGCGCGGCGCTCGTTTGTATTTTCCGGGGGAAACCATTTCCGGAAGCTACTATCTGAACGAAGCGCGCGAGTCGACCGTCGACGCGGTGGAGATTTCCATCGTTTGGCAGACCGAAGGAAAGGGGAACGAAGATTGCGGCGTGCACGCCTTTTGGCGCCTTTCGAGTCAGGAGGGAGACTGGATCGATCCGTTGCAGCCGGGGCGTTTTAGCGCGGTTTTGCCCCCGTCCCCCCTTTCTTACGAGGGGAATTTAATCAAAATCCGTTGGCGAGTGCGCGTTCGAGCGTTTTTGGCGAACGGCAAACAGCTCGTCGACGAGGCGGCTTTTCGACTCGGCAACTTGCCCGATATGCGAACGTTGAGTTGGAGCGGCGCGTCGAGCGGCGAAAACGTCGAGCGGGAGGAAACGGCTCCGTTGCGAAACGCCGAATAAAGAGGCGACGGACGTTTTTTGGAACGATTTTGTTTTTTGTTTGATATAAGTGTGAACGGTGGAAAAAATGAGCGCTCCCTTTGCGACCGACGCCCCCGACGCTTCGCGAACCGGCGAAAAATACGGCGAGCGAACGGACGACCGCGCGAAATTCCCCGAAAGCAATCCGTTTTCGACGCGTTTTACCGCGCCAGGCAAGATTCCGTTCTTCTTTGAACGTTCGTTTTTGCGGCAGTTAAAGGCGAGCAAACCGGCGAAGTTCGAGGAGTTCTTCATTCGCGCGCTCGGCGCCGGGGAAGACATTCGCGGTTCCGTCTGCCTCCAATTTTTGGTCGACCGATTCGAAACGAACGGGCGGCGCGGACAGCTTGTCGGCCCGCACGGGAGCGGTAAGTCGACCCTAACTTGCGCGCTGAAAGAAGCGTTGACGAAACGCGGATACGAGATTTTTTCTTGGTCGCTCAACGACCGCAACCGTTTTTTGCCGGACGTTTTTTGGTTGGAGTTGCAGCGTTTTCTGCAGTCGGCGCCCGCGTTTTTGCCGGTGAAGTGCCTCCTGCCTCCGCCGGTCGTTTCGCCGGAGGATTATTGGGAACAGGCGCGCGAGGTCGTTCGCGATTTGAGCGACGTCGAAACGTTTGACGACGACCAAGAGGAAAAATACGACGAAGTCGCGACGATCGACGAGTTTTGCGTCGACGGGAGCGCGACGGAAAAAGCCGCGAAATCGGAAAGCCCGACGCCCAAATCGACGGACGCGTCGTCGGCGAAGCGTCGCGAAGGCTTTTTCGGTTTCAACGCCGCCGGAAATTTCGGGTTCAACGCGACGCGTCGAGGGGACGCCGCTTCGCGTTGGCCTGCGCCGCCTCAAAAATCGAACGTTGCGGAAGACGCGCCGACTCCGTTCGCGCCTTTCCCGGGCGTCGCGCCTCCGAACGAACCGACGGCGAACGTCGCGGGGAACGAAGCGTCGTCGAACGTCGAGGCGTTCGCGGGAAACGTCGCTAAGGAAACGCGCGAGACGCAAAAGAAGTTGGAAATTCCGCTCCCGAATCTCGACTTCCAAAAGAAGCGAAGCGCGATATTCGACAAAAAAGTCGTCTTTTTCGACGGGTTCGAGCAACTCTCGTACGCGAACCGGGTCGTTGTGCGAACGTTTTGTCGAATGAACCGGCTCGGGCTCCTTTTGACGACGCATTCGCCGGCGATTGGGATTCCGGTGTTGTTCCGCGCGACGCCGTCGGTCGAGATTTTGCGCCAAATCCTCAATTATCTCCTCGACGACCTCGATATGACGCCGGAAGATTCGGAACTCGAAATTTTGTTGAAAAATTTCAATTACGACGTGCGCGAAATCCTCTTTTCGTTGTACGACGCCTTCGAAAGTTACCGCTGGGCGCCGCGCGAGATGCGGGAAAAAATTGTCCGACGTTATCCTCGTTGACCTTTGGGGCGGCGCGAAGTTTGCGGTTTAAAGCGATTTTGCCGGCGCTCGGGAAGTCGAAAAAGGCGCGTTTTTGGCGTTTGGAGCTTGCGGCGACGCGTTGAAAAGTTGAAATAGGTAAAATAGTAAAGTAAAAGAGGGCAAAATGTCGCTTTCCGTTCGTTTGGGCTCGGTCGAGTTGCCGAATCCGATTCTTGTCGCGTCGGGGACTTTCGGTTACGCTAAGGAGATGGCGGGCGTCGTCGACCTGTCCCGTTTGGGGGGCGTCGTTCCGAAGACGATCACCGTCGAGCCGCGCGCCGGGAACAAACCGCCGCGAACGGTTGAGACGACCGCCGGGCTCCTGAACGCCATTGGGCTTGACAACGACGGGCTCGACGAGTTTATTGCGAAAAAGTTGCCTTACTTGCGAACGTTGCGCTGTCCGATTATCGTTAGCGTCGCGGCGAAAAAGATCGACGATTGCGCGATTTTCGGCGAGCGTTTGAGCGCGGAACCGGGGATTACCGCGGTCGAGTTGAACGTCAGTTGCCCGAACGTCAGCGGCGGCGTCGATTACGGAACCGACCCGACTCTTTGCGAAAAAATGACGGCGGCGATGCGCAAGTCGTTGAAAATTCCGTTTTCCGTTAAGTTGTCGCCGAACGTTACGCGCATCGCCGACATTGCGAAGGCGGCGGAAGCGGGGGGCGCCGATATGATCTCCGCGACGAACACTTGTTACGGGCTCGCCGTCGACTGGCGCCGCCGTCGTCCGCGTTTGGGGAACGGTTGCGGCGGGTTCAGCGGCCCGGCGATCAAGCCGATTTCGTTGCGTTGCGTTTGGCAAATCGCGCAAGCGGTCAAGTTGCCGATTATCGGGATCGGCGGGATTTCGACCGTCGACGACGTGTTCGATTTCCTCGTCGCGGGCGCTTCCGCGGTC
>JAFYVO010000111.1 GCA_017549085.1 Thermoguttaceae bacterium | reverse complement strand
TCAATTACTGCTGCCGTCTCGCCGAAGTGCGTCGTATCTTGACGACGCGCAAGGTGTTGGAGCGTTTCCCTAACCTCAAATTCGACGCGAAAATCGAATTTTTAGAAGACGTCGCGAAAAAAGCGACGCTCGCCGACAAACTCTTCGCCGCTTTCGACGCCGCGCTCCTTCCGAAGGCGTTGCTGCGTTTGAAGTTGCGACTGCGCAAAATCCCCGCGTCCGAAACGTTGGCGATCATCTTCACGTCCGGCTCGACCGGCAAGCCGAAGGGCGTCGAACTTTCGAACGGCAACGTCGCGGCGGTCGCCCGCGGCTTCCTCGACTCGACGCGCGTCGGCAAAAACGACGCGGCGCTGGCGGCGCTTCCGCTCTTCCACGCGTTCGGTTACGTCGGCAATTTTTGGATGACGTTCATCGGCGGCTGTCGCGGCATTTTCCACTTTAACCCGTTGGACGCCAAGGCGATAGGCGAATTGGCGCGCAAGTACCGCTGCACCTTCCTCTGCTGCACGCCGACCTTTTTGCGCAACTATCTGCGCCGCCGTCCGCGCGAAGACTTCGAAAACCTGCACACGATTATGACCGGCGCCGAAAAGCTCCCGCGCGACCTCATCGACGCTTGGGAAGCGAAATACGGCGTCCGCCCGACCGAAGGTTACGGCGCGACCGAGCTTTCGCCGTGCCCGATCACGAACATTCCGGACGTGCGCTCCGGTTTCTGGCGCGACGATTTTTCGGAGGTTTTCGAGGAGCAAAAACAAGCCGCGGCCGCCGGAACGCTCCCCGCCGACCGAAGCGTAGGTCGCGACGATTTCGAGATTTACCGCAAGGACGGCTCCGTCGGACGCGCGCACTCGAAAGCGGTTGTGAAGATCGTCGACCGCGAAACCGGCGCCGACCTGGACGTCGACGAAGTCGGGCAAATCGCGGTCAAGGGTCCGCTTGTGACGACCGGCTATTACAACGACCCGGAAGCGACGCGACAAGTCGTCAAAAACGGTTGGTACCTGACCGGCGACGTCGGACGTAAAGACCGCGACGGCTTCGTTTGGATCGTCGGTCGCGAGAGCCGCATTTCGAAAATCGGGGGCGAAATGACGCCGCACGTTCCGATCGAAGAAGCGATGGCCGCCGCGATTCAAGAGGCGCTCGTCGAACGCGGCGTCGAGCCGAAAGACGGGCTTCCGCTATGCGCCGTAACCGCCGTTCCGGACGCGGCCAAGGGCGAGGCGCTCGTCGCGCTTTGGGTAAATCTCGGCGTCGAGCCGGAGGAAATCGTCCGCCGCATGCGCGAGCGCGACCTTCCTAACCTTTGGATTCCCGGACTTTCGCGCTTTATCGAAGTCGCCGAAATCCCGATGTTGCAAACCGGCAAACTCGACTTAGCGGGAATCCGCGCCGTCGCCAACGAACGTTTCGCCCCGTCGCAAAGCGAATAACGTCTCGGGCAATCTCCGCCCCAAACGACTTAAAACCTTAAACAACGCGGCGCGTTTTTCCCAAAGCGACCGCGCAACCGACCATTTAACAACGATTTAATCCAAACAACCGACAAAGAGGCGCCAATATGATCGCGATCGTCGATTACGGAATGGGCAATTTACGCAGCGTTCAAAAAGCGTTTGAACGCCTTAACGTTGAAGCGCAAATCGTTTCGGATCCGGACGTTGCGTCGAAAGCCGACAAAATCGTTTTACCGGGCGTCGGCGCGATCGCGGACGCTATCGCCGAGCTGGAGCGAACCGGCATGGACGCGGTCGTTCGCGAGTCGATCTCGAGCGGCAAACCGTTCCTCGGCATTTGTTTAGGTTTCCAAGCGCTCTTTGAATCGAGCGAAGAAAACGGAACGACGCGCTGCTTGGGGATTCTGCCCGGTCGCGTCGTCCGCTTCCCCGCCTTCCCGGACTTGGTCGTCCCGCACATGGGCTGGAACCGCCTCGTTTTTCAAAAGGAAGTCCCGATTTACCAAGGACTTAGCGAAGCCGACTTGGTTTACTTCGTTCACTCGTATTACGCGATCGCGGGCGAGGCGTCCGACGTCGCGACGACGACCGATTACGGGCTCGACTTCTGCTCGTCGATCGCCCGCGACAACGTCTTCGGCGTCCAATTCCATCCGGAAAAGAGCCAAGCGGTCGGTCTGCGCATCCTCCAAAACTTCGCCGACCTCTAATCGCTTAAACTCGGCAAAAGCAAAACTTACAACGGTCGAAAAAAACGCCGCTCTCTCCATAAGGCCGTTTTTTCGACCGTTTGTCGTTTGTAACGACGTCGTATCGCCTCTTTTTTCGCGTTTTTTCTCTTCGCCGCTTGATTTTACGTCGAGCGTTCGTTAAAATAAAAACGTCGCTCCGCGTCGCGTCACTCTCTAACCGCCGCTCTTTTTTCGTTTCCCCCCCCTAAGGAACAACGCAATGCCTTCAAAACGCGAAACTTCCGCCGCCCCCGACGAAATCCTTTTCTCCGCCGACGGCAAAACGTTGCTCCGTTATCCGCTTAACGGCCCAAGCGATTACGTCGTTCCGCCGGGCGTCGAAACGATCGCGCCGCTTGCGTTTTCCGGACGCCCAACGCTCCGTTTGGTCGCGCTTCCGAACTCGTTACAAAGCATCGACAAACGGGCGTTCGAAGGTTGCCGCGCTCTCGTTTCGCTCTCGATTCCGCGCAACGTTAAATCGTTGGGCGACCGAGCCTTCAAAAACTGCAAATCGTTGTCGGAAATAACGTTCGAAACCGACTCGGCGCTCGAAACGGTCGGTTCCAACGCGTTCGACGGTTGCAAAAGCCTCGTCGAAGTTTCGCTTCCCGCCGGCGTCGTCGAACTCGGTTCGAACGCGTTCAAAAATTGCGCGTCGTTGACGTCGGCGTCTCTCCCGGCGGCGGTTCAAGAGAGCGTCAAAAACGCGTTTTCCGGCTGTTCGTCGTTAACGCAACTTCATATTTTATCGAGCGTTGCGTCAAACGCGTCTTCCAACGCCGCCGCGCCGGAAGTTTTCTTGGCCGACGGTTTCCTTTTCGCCGACGGCGGCAAAACGTTGACGCAAAATCTCGACGCGACAAACGCCGAACGCGTCGTTCCCGAGGGCGTCGAGACGATCGCCGTCGGCGCGTTTTCTCAATGCAACTCGTTGAAAACGTTAGTTTTGCCTTCGACGCTCAAAAAGATCGAAGCGGACGCGTTTGCAGTGTGCGCGCACTTGAAAACGCTGAAACTTCCGACCGGTTTAGAAACGATCGGCAAGCGCGCTTTTTACGCTTGCGTACAATTACACTCGGTTTTCTTCCCGGCGTCGCTTCAAAAAATCGACGACGAGGCCTTCGACCGTTGCGTTTCGCTCGCCTGGGTTCTCTATCCCGGAATCGTTCAAGACCAAGTCGTTAAATCGTTACCGTTCCAAAAGATAAAGCAAGTCGTCGTCGACTCGAAAACCTCCGAGTTCCGCGTAATCGACGACGCCGTGTTCAGCGCGGACGGCAAAACGCTTTTCCTTTACTTCGAAAAAAATTCGGGCGCTTACGTCGTTCCGCCGGGCGTCGAGCGAATCGGCTCTTCCGCGTTTCACGATTGCCGCCTAACGTCCGTCGCGCTCCCGGATACCGTCGAATACGTCGACCGAAGCGCCTTTGCGGTTTGTCGCCGTTTATCGGAAGTCTCGTTAGGAAGCGGAGTTAAAGAAATCGGCGACAAGGCTTTTCTCCTTTGCGAAGCTTTGGAGCGCGTTTCGTTCGGCGACCGTCTCGAACGCGTTGGCAACTCCGCGTTCGGCATTTGTTCGTCGCTAACGCAAATCGACGTATCGCAAGGACTTCGGCATATCGACGCTTGGGCGTTCGCTAATTGTCCAAAACTCGAACGCCTCCCGTTCCCGCAAGGCCTTAAAGTCGTTTCCGCAACGGCGTTTATCGATTGCGGTTTCTCGGAACTCGACTTGCCGGACGGCGTCGAAAGGATTCGGTCGGGCGCGTTCTGCGCTTGCCAACATTTACAGCGCGTCGCTCTTCCCAATTCGTTGCGTTCGATCGGCCTACAAGCGTTCGCCGACTGCCCGGCGCTAACGCAAATCAAGTTCGGACAAGGCCTTACAACCATCGACTTCGAAGCGTTTGCACGTTGCAAAAGCCTTTTGGCGGTCGAACTTCCGAACGGTCTGCGCAAGCTCGGCGCCGGAGCGTTCGCCAAATGCCGTCGCCTCCGTTCGGTCGTTCTCCCGCCGACGTTAACGACGCTCGAAGCCGACGCGTTCGCCGGTTGCGCTAAAAACTTAACCCTTTACGGCGTCAAAGGTTCCGAAGCCGAGCGTTACGCCGTCGCCAACGGAATCCGCTTCGAACCGCGCTAAACGGCGTCGCTTTTTGCGCCTCGACCGCCGCAAACGCCGTCGGTCGAGCTTTTTTGCGCCGATTCCGCTCCAAATTCGCCGCGCCTCTTGATTTCCCGACGGTCGTTTGTTAAAATACGAGAAGTCGGCTCTCGCCGCGACGGCGTTTCCGCGCCCGTTTTTTCGCCTTTCCTCTCTCTCGACCTTTGCAAACGGAGCGTTTACAATGACTTCGCAACTTCCTCCCGCGTCCCCGAATCCGGCGTCCGACTTTGCTTGGAAGCCGAACGAAACCGGTCTTACGCTCGTTAAACTCAAAAATCGCGTCCCTTGCGTCGTCGTTCCGAGCGAAGTCGACGGCGTCCCGGTAACGGTCGTCGGCGCGAAAGCGTTCTACCACGTCGCCAAACTCGAGTCGGTTTGGCTTCCCGAGTCGATTGCAACGATCGAAGAGGAAGCCTTCTTTTGGTGTCTCAAACTTACGCAAGTCCATTTTTCCCAAGGCTTGCGCTCAATCGGCAAAGGCGCGTTTAAATTTTGCGAATCGCTAAAAGCCGTCGCGCTTCCGGAGGGTCTGCAAACGCTCGGCGAATTCGCGTTTCGCCGGTGTTTGAGTTTAGAATCCGTTTCGCTTCCTTCGACGTTGACGACGATTCCCGAGCGCGCGTTCTCCGAAGCCTTCTCGCTCGCTTCGGTTTCATTCTCCGAAGGGCTCGAAGCGATCGAACACGGCGCGTTTCTCGAATGCAATGCGTTGAAGGAAGTCGTTTTACCGCAAAGTTTACGTCGCATTGAAAGTTACGCGTTCGACGTCCGCTTATCGTCCGTTTCCCTTCCGGCGTCGCTCGAAACCTTGTCGCCCCAAGCGTTTGTTTGCGATTTATCGGAGATCGACTTATCGCCGGCCAACCCGTTTTTCCGCCTAATCGACGGCGTTCTCTTCAGCGCCGACGGTCGAACGCTCGTTCTTTACCCGCAAGGCCGAACCGACAAAAAGTACGTCGTCCCGAACGGCGTCGTCGAAATCGGCCCCTACGCGTTTTCTTCCGCCAAGCTCAAGACGATCGAGCTTCCAGACGGCGTCGTAAAGATTGACGACGCAGCGTTTGAGGATTGCGAATCC
>JAFYVO010000110.1 GCA_017549085.1 Thermoguttaceae bacterium | reverse complement strand
GTTGCGGCGCCGAGAAGTTCGTGATGGTCTCGACCGACAAAGCGGTCAACCCGACGAACGTGATGGGATGCTCGAAGCAAATGGCCGAGCGTTACGTCAACGCGTTGGCGGAACATTCGAAAACGAAATTCATCGTAACGCGGTTCGGGAACGTCCTCGGCTCGAACGGGAGCGTCGTGCCGATCTTCACGAAGCAAATTCAACAGGGCGGTCCGATCACGATCACCGACTTCCGGATGACGCGCTACTTTATGACGATCCCGGAAGCGGCGCAGCTCGTTCTCGAAGCGGGCGCGATGGGGCAAGGGGGCGAAATTTTCGTTCTCGATATGGGCGAACCGGTCAAAATCGAGACGCTGGCCCGCGACCTGATCCGCCTCTCCGGTCTGCCGGAAAACGCGATCGAAATTCGCGAAGTCGGATTGCGACCGGGGGAAAAACTGTACGAAGAGCTGTATTTCGAAACGGAAACGCGAATCGAAACGGATCAAAAGAAGATTTTCGCCGCGAACCACCGCCAATTCAAGTTGGAAGAAATTCAAGCGCAGCTCGACGAATTGCTCTCGATGTGCGACGGCCCGCACGATAAAATTCGCGAACGTTTGACCGACTTCGTGCCGGAATACAAACCGACCCTTCCGTCGGAAAAGAAATGACGTCGACCGCCGCGCCGCGAGTCGCCGCGACTAAAAAAACGCCGAACGCGAACCGATAAGGAAGCGCGTTCGGCGTTTTTTAATCGACCGACCGGAAAAGCCAACGAGGCGTCGAATCACTCGTCGGACGGCGCGCCGTCGAAGTCGTCGAACGTTTCGTCGTCGCCGAGCAGCTCTTTCGCGGCGTCGCGGTCGATGATAAGACGCGTCCAAAGGCGAGTTTCTTCGTTCGCGAGAAGCGGACGGAGCGCGTTCGTTTTCGGCGCGCCGCAAGCGCCGCAAGGGCCGCCGATGACGACGACGTGTTTGCCGGGCCGCCGCGAAAACTCCGCCAGTTCGTCGAACGTAAAGAGCGCGACCGCGCGATACGATCGCGGCGTCAACGCGCCGGTCGACGAGAACGGTTGGAACAATACGTCGCCGACCCAACCTTGCGATTCCAACGTTTGGAGCGCGCTCGCGTCGACGAGGTTTTCGCCGTGCAGGTACTCAAAATATTGGCGGAAAAGCCCGTGTTCGTCGTCGGCGGAAGCAAGCGACGTGAAAATAATGTCAATTTCGTCGCGCTTTTCAAAACTGCGATGCAACGACGGGTTTTGCTTAAGACGGTCGAAGTCTTCCGTCGCGACGACCGGCGTCGAGAAGAGTCCGACGCACTCGACGTCGAGCCCGGCGTTGATAAAGTAGTTGAAGTAGAGGGTCGGGTCCATCTCCTGTTTGGCGATGTAAAAACCGCCGGGCGTGATCGCGTGCAACGTCAACTTCGGCGTTTGCGCGTCGGCGCGGTCGGAAAGGCGACGAGCGACTTCCATCGCGGCGTAACCTGCGCCGAAACCGAGGTGAACTCGGGTTTGGTCGGGGTCGCGACCTTCGGCGACGGCGCGCGCTTTCTTGTCGTCGGCGACGCGGTAAATCAACTTGATGATTTCGTCCGCGGCGACGGAACCGACGTGCCGCGAAGCGGTCGGGCCCGCGACGTTCACGACGACAAGCTGACGAGCGGCCTCCGCGTTCGCGATCGATTGCGGCGCGCCGTCGGAATCGGCGGATTCGCGGGGCGCCAAATACGAGTCGAGCCCGTATTTTTCTATCAGACGGTCGCGCAGACTGAGCTTGATCGGCGCTTTTAACAAAAGGAAGCCGCGTTTAAACGCTTGCCAAATAAGGGGATAGATCTTTTCGCGGGTAACGTCTTCGCGTCCGCGTTCGCGAACGAGCCAATCGACGACGGCGGGCGCCGGGCCGGGACGGCGTTTGGCGGACGACGCGCCGGGCTCGTGCGTTTCCTTCATGCACTGAAAGAAGCGTTCGCACACGGCGTAAACGAATTCGTCGTCTTCGGCGGCAAGCGAGGCGTGGCGAGATTTTCCGTCGAGGGGCGCTTGTTTTTTGGACGAGGCCATAACTCCTCCTTGTAGCGATGATTAAAACTTATGTATGGAAAGGGCGCGTTCGTTCGCGACGAACGCGGCGGAGCGAAACGCGAGCGGACGCCGTTCGCGCGGCCCGGCGAGGACGGCGCAAACGGCGCGCGTTTCGAGGATTAAGCGTCGCGTCGACTGACGGCTTTTTGAAGTTGCTTCAAATGCGCCGACAATTTCCTATCGTCGAGGTCGGCTTTGGGCGACGTCGACGGTTCTTTAAAGATCGTAAGCGGAATGAATTGGAAATGGTCGTTTAAGTCGCGCGGAATATGCAACGGGTCGTAACCGCCGTCGCGAATGACGAGGAACTCCGGCGCTCGTTGGGATTCGCGCTTGGGATGCGCGGCGCGCCAGCGGTCGAAGAAGCCGAGGAACTCCGGCGCGTGTTCGGGACGGAAGTCGTGAAGCATCGCGCAAAGGAAGTAAGCGTCAAGTTTTCCTCCGGCGATTTCTTGCAAAATACGCCCGCGAATTTCCGCGTCGAGCGGAATTTCTTCGTTCGCGACTCCGTAATTCGGGAGGTGAACGTCGTAAAGACTGCGCTTAAATTTGTTGACGTTGTTGAGCCCCATTTCTTGCTCGGCGAAGTATTCGCCGTCCGGCGTAAGTTCGCAGACGACCAAGTCGTAGTCGAACGTATGCGCCATTTCGAGCGCGACTTTCGAGTTCGTCGCGACGTCGACGATAAGGCCGTAAGGCTGGTAACGCTCGACGCAAGACTGCAGGAAACGGAGGTCGCGGTCGACGATAAGGACGCGTCGGCCTCTGAGTTCGGCGAACTCAGGGGCGTTCGCCGGCGTCTCGCTCGGTTGGCGCCACTCGGTCGCGAATCGGTTGCGAACCGCTTCGTAAACGCCGCGGAGGTAAGCGCGCGATTCCTTTTCTTCGGCTTCGCTTCGCGGGCCTTGGGGAACGGCGTCTTGGAATTTTTGGTTCAAGTAACCGACGGCGGCGTCGAACGAACGACAGCGAAACCGCTGCGCGTATTCGTCGCGAGCCTTCTCGACGGCCGCGCCAAGAACCCGCGCGCGGTTCAGAACTCGTCCCAACTCCGTCAAGTAGAACTCGAGGGGACGCTGTTCGCGGCGCGTGAAGGAACTCGGGCGCCTACTTTCAATATTGACGACGCCGAGGAGTTCGTCGCAGTAAAGGATCGGCGACGTGATCGAGCAACTCGCGCCCTCGATACCGCCGGTTCGATAGTTCGGGTCGTTGCGCGCATCGTCGCAAATGTAGG
>JAFYVO010000011.1 GCA_017549085.1 Thermoguttaceae bacterium | reverse complement strand
TTCTTCGACCGCCGGAGCGGCTTCTTCCGTCGCCGGGGCTTCTTCGACCGCCGGAGCGGCTTCTTCCGTCGCCGGAGCTTCTTCGGTCAGCTCAATGTCGGCGATACCGTCCAACGAGAGCCCCGCTTCTTCAACCGGAGCGGCCGGAGCGACCGTCGGTTTTTTGAAATCTTCGCGGTGTTCGTCGTAATATTTTTGGACTTCTTCGTCGCTAATCGCGGCGAGGGCTTCCGGCGTAACGTCGGCGCGGACGACTTCCAACGCGAGTTTCGTCGGTTGGGTGAAGCCCGGCGTCGCGGACGAGGCGTTCGCGACGACGTTGCGATATTGTTCGTAGAACTTCTTCAGCGTTTCTTCCGACGGCTCCGCGATTTGATCGACGTAATCCGCGGCGTCGAACGCGACGACGTTCGCTTTCATCGAGCGATTCGTCGCTTCAAACGCTTCGGCCAAGTCGGCGGAAACGACGAGCGCGCTCGGGTTGTCGTAACGAGCGACGGCGCGTTCGTAAGCGATTTGTTCCTTCAAGAGGTCGAGCAGGAGTTGGTCGTTCAACCCGGCGGCGCGGTAGCACGCTTGCCATTCTTCCGGGGACAACGAACCGCCGAGGAGCGTTTGCAGGTATTGCGTCGCGTCGGCGTCGCTCGCGGCCAAGCCTTTGTCGTAAGCGAATTGAATAATCAACCAACGGTTAACCAAGGCTTGCGCGTCGGCTAAGGCGTAATCCAGCTCGGTCGCCATCGCGTTGAGGCGTTGCGCTTGCGCGGCTTTGTTGGCGTCTTTTCTCGACAAAGCGGCGACGTAGAATTGCGCGAGATAATTCTCGGGAATATATTGCGCCATTTGCGCCGTTTCCGCCCAAGTTTCGGCGTCCAACGAGAAGAGAGCCGTTTGCGCGAATCGAGCCAAACGCGTCGCCGAGTCGTAGGCTTGACGGTGCGCGTCGTAATCGTAAGTCCCGTATTTGGTCGTCTTCGCGATTTCGCCCATCATTCCGTTTTGCTGTCCGCCGGTTCCGACGCACTGCACCATCGACCCTAAGGCGATGAACGAAAACATCGTAAAGAGAGTAAGCCCCGCCATCCAAGCCTTTTGATTACGGCGGAATACGCTAAAAGGATTATGTTTTGCCATTTGAACTATCTATCCTGAAATGTCAACGAAACGTTCGGCGACGGGCGCCAACGTTCGCTCGACGCGTCGACGCGGCGCCTGAAAAAAGCGCGGCGACGACTCGACGCGAAAACGATCCGGAAATCAAACCCCGCTCCGTCAATCGACAGAACGGACAAAATTCGTTTCCGTTTCTCAAAAACTTGCGTCCGCTATTGCGACCGATATTCTAGTATAACGAAAAATTCTATTTTTTCAAACGCCGGTTTAAAAAAAATCGAACCTTTGTATTAAGTTTTGTATTAAATTTACCGATTATGTCAAGTAACCCCGGAATATTTTCCGAAAAAACATTACTTTTCCCTCGACTTTTTTAAAGATTTCCGAAGCTCGTCCCTAATCGCGGTTCGACGGTCGCTTGTCGCCGAATCGACGCGGAGGTTCCGATATGTCGCTTTCGCACTGCTTTACTCCTATTTTTATCGGCGCCGCGCTCCTTTGCGTCTCCGCCTCCTCGGTCGTCGCGTCCTCTTCGCCCGACGCCGCTTCTTTTTCGAACGGTTTTTTCGACGTCGCGCCGCAAGCCGCCGTTTCAAACGACGTTAGTCTCGGCGACGTTTCCGACCTTGCCGACGTCGCGCGCCCTCTCCCGCGGCGAGGCGTTTTCGACGAACTCGGCGCCTTCGACGCTTCCGCCTTCGCGGTTGCGCTCGACGATTTTTCGCCGCTCGCCGCGCCCCGCTCCGACGCCGCGCCCCGTTCGGAAGCGACGTTCAACGGGTCGAGTCTCTCGTTCTCGCAAGACGTCGTCGTTCGCGGCTCCGTTCGGCTTCCGGAGCTGAAATCGTTCCAATTTTGGGGGAACGGCTACCTCGGAAGCGGCGAAATCCGCCCGAACCAATGGAACGGCGAAATCGACGCGAACGCGACCGGCGCGCAAGTCGGCGTCAATATGCCGATGGGCTCGCTCAACTTCACCGCGTATTACAACTATCACCGCAACGACGTTAAATACGTCGGTCGGAAAATTCGGCAAAACGACCACCTCCTCGGCGCCGGCGTCTACCTGCACGCGGGCCCCCTTTACTTCACCGCGTTGGCGAACTACGGCGACGACGGCTATAAAGCGACCGGCGGCGAAGTCGGCTCCGCGTCGTACGACGGCTATCAAGCGAGCGGCTACTTTGAAACCGGTTACGAGATGCGCACGCTCGGGCTCTTCGTCTTGAAACCGTTCGGCTCGTACCAATATTCCTACCTCGAACACGACAATTTCAACCCGAACACGCTGAGCAAAATCGGCGGCGACAAACGGAATTACGACGCTTGTTATATGACGCTCGGCTCGCGAATCGACGTCAACCTCGCCGGGCTCGACTCCTTCACGTTGCAGGGGCGGATGGCTTGGGTTACGCAACTCCGTTCGGAAACCGAATCGATTCAAAACTACTGCTTCGGTCGCGTTCCGGGAACGTTCGCGCCGTCGAGCCCGTATTACCAAGGAAAAGGCGCCGGCGACGACTTCTTCTGGGGGGGCGTCGGGCTGCGTCTCTCCCTTTGGGGCGCGCTCGCGATCGCCGGCGACTACGACTGCCTCGTTAGCAAGGAACAAACGTTCCATATCGGAAGTTTAGGGCTCCTTTTCGGGTTCTAACGCTTCGTCGTCTCCCGTCCGATTTTACGCCGAACTTTGTTCCGCCGATTCTTGACGCGAACAAGGTTCGGCGTATAATTTTGAAACGCTTGGCCAACGCGCCGGTCGCGTTGGCCGGTCGCTTTTTTCGGCGTCGCTTCGTCCTTCGCCGCGTTTCCGTTTCCCGCCTCTCGCGACAAGCTCCTTATAAACTCCCCCTTATATATTATATGAATCGTTTGCCGTCCGACGACGATATCGTCGAATTCCTCGCCGACGCCGCGCGACCGTCGGAGCGTCCGCCGTTGCAAGAGCCGCTTCCCGCGACGCTCCCTTCCCGCTTTGAAGAACGCCGCCGTTGGGCGACGACGGCGCTGGCGGTTTTCGGCGTCGCCGAGCTCGTCGCCGCGCTTCTCGCGGGCGCCGGAGCTTGTTGGGCGACTTGGCCTCCGCTCGTTCGCGCCGCGTTCCTCGTCGTCGGCGTCGCGGTCGCGCATTGCGGCGGAACGTTGGCCGAACGTCGCGACGCTCCCCTTTTGGCGCATTTTCTCTATTGCCTCGGTTCGGCGATCTTTCTCGGCGGCGTCGGCGCGCTTTTTGTCGACGTCGACGCGGCGCGGCGGCGCGAACTTTGGGCGAACGCGCTTCCTCCGGCTGCGCTCCTCGTTTTCGCGACGGCGCAAGCGTCGCGTTCGCGTTCGCTCCATTTTTTCGCGACGGCGGCGCTCGTCGCGGGGCTCGCGTTCGACGACGGTTCGCGAGTCTTTTTCGGTTTTCGGTTCGCGAACGCGGCGCTTGTTTGTTGCGCGCTCGGCGAATATTGGGCTTGGCGACGGCGCAGTCTTAGCGTCGCGACCGTTTACCTCGGCGTTTGCGCTTGGACGTTCGTCGCGCTTTGTTCCTCCGTTCTTGCGTTCGACGTTCGCGCTTTGGCGTCGCTTGGCGTTTTCGGTCTTTTTTTACGTTGGTTTGGCGCGACGTTTCGCAGCGCGTTCGGGGCGACGTTCGGCGTTTTTATCGCGTTTTCTTCGCTCGGTTTGGCGGCGTTCCCTTATTTTTGGGGCGTTTCCAACGGCGTTTCTCCGTCCGGCGCGACGTTCGGCGCGGCGGTCGCGGCCGCGTTTTTCGGCGTATTTTCGACGCGGTTAATTTTCGACGGCGCGCGGCAAAATGTCGTTCAGTTCGCGATCGCGATCGCCGTTTTCGCTTGCTGGCTCGTCGCGCACACCGGTGTCGCGACATTCTCCTTCGCGGAAAACCGTTGGTCGCTCGCGCCGCCGACGACCGCCGCGCTCGCGTTCGGAACGCTTCTTCTTAATCTCCGAACGCAACCCTCCGCCGACGCGCCGCGCTCGACGCCCGTCGTTCCTTGGGACGCGCCGACCGACGACCGAGAGTTCGACGACCTTTTCGACGCCGAATCGCGCGCCGGCTCTCAAACGCCTCGTCTCTTTCCCGTCTTGGAATCGCTCGACGCGATTTGGGAACGGGTCGAAGTCGGCGGTCGTTTTCCCGCTTACGTCGCGTCGGTTCTCGGGCAAACGGTCGCGCTCGTCGCTTTTGCGAACTCCTGCCGAACGCTCTTTTAAAAGCCGACCGTCCGAAACGACTTGAAAAAAATCGAAAAACTTTTCCAAAAGCGCTTGACAGCTTCCCAAAACCGGATAGAATAACGGCATAAGATTTAGCGAAACCGGAGTCTCCGCGACTCCCTTAAAACGCTTAGCGATAAGCGGTTAAGTTTTCCGATCTTCGCCCGCGTAGCTCAACTGGCAGAGCGCAGCATTCGTAATGCTGAGGTTGGGAGTTCGATTCTCCCCGCTGGCTTTGAGACGTTTTTTTTTTTTGCGCGTCTCGTTTATTTTGAATTTTGCCCGCGTAGCTCAACTGGCAGAGCGCAGCATTCGTAATGCTGAGGTTGGGA
>JAFYVO010000109.1 GCA_017549085.1 Thermoguttaceae bacterium | reverse complement strand
TCGACCGAAGCCCTCGTCGACGCGTCCGGCGCCGATTTGCCCGCGAACGCGGAAGAGAAAGTCGTCGCGAACGAAAATTACTTCAAGTCGGTGATGACCGGGCCGCGATTGGCGCGCCTTTTGCGGGACACATATTTGAAAATGCCGCAATATTCCCGCGTCGCGAACGATCCCGAAGCGTTGGCGAAGCTCGACGCGCAAATTTGCGAACGTCTTAAAGGAACGCTCGTCGGTCCGGACGGCAAAAGCACGGCGATGATCATTACCTTGAACAAAGGGTATCGCGACGGCAAGAGCTTGAAGGGCGTTCTTGAAAAGATTCGAAAACTGTCGGTCGAATCGGGGCTTCCGGACACGTCGACGGTAAAAACCGGTTCGCTCGCGCGCCAAATGGTCAAAAACTTTACCGGTATGGTCGACGAAATGATCAACGGGCGCACCGTTCGAATGGACGGCGTTATTTTGGGCGGCCCGCCGGTCGACAACGTCGCGCTCGACGTCGAAGGTTCGCGCACGCTCATTCGTTTGGCCGGGATTTGCGCGATCGTCGGCGTTTCGATCGCGTTCGCGTGTTTGCGCAGCATTCGCTTGACGATGTTCGTCTTCTGGATTTCGGCGCTTTCGGCGGGCGTCGCGTTGGCGCTCGTTTCGCTGACCGGCGGCACCTGCGACTCGATCCTGTTGAGTATGCCGGCGCTCGTGTACGTCTTGGGGATGTCCGGCGCCGTTCACTTGATCAACTATTATCACGACGCGATCCGCGAAGGCGGGCTCGACGGCGCGACGGAGCGGGCGGTGCGACACGCGTTCACGCCGTGTTTCTTCGCGCAGCTGACGACGGCGCTCGGGTTGGGGTCGCTCTTCGCGGCGCGGTTGTTTCCGATCACGAATTTAGGGTTTTACTCGGCGGTCGGCGTTTTGATGACGTTGCTCCTTTTGTTCCTTTACTTGCCGGCGTTGCTTTATTTTTATCCGTCGAAGAAATTCGCGACGCAACACGGCGGGAAGGGCGTCAAGATCGGCGACTCGTTCTTCCGCAAGTTTTGGGACGCGGTCGGCGGTTTCATTATTCGCAACAACTGGCTCGTCGTCGGCGCTTGCGGCGCGTTGATGATTTATCTTGGCTGTTATTTGCCGCATATTAAAACGTCGGTCAAGATGATGAGCTTCTTCTCCGACGACGCGGAGATCATCAAGCATTACGGTTGGCTCGAAGAGAAACTCGGCCCGCTTGTGCCGATGGAAGTAACGATTTGCTTCGACAACGAAAAAATGAACCGTTATTCGTTCGGGACGGCGGAACGACTTGCGTTAATCAATACGTTGAGCGAAAAGTTGAAGGCGGAGCTTAAAGACGACGTCGGCGGAACGCTGTCGGTCGCGCTCTTTGCGCCGGAGGTCGACGCGTCGCGCGGCGGCGTCGTCGGACGAACGACGTCGGCGGTCGTCGGGAAGGCGATCAACGATTCTCGCGACGAACTGCGCGACTACCTCGCGATCGAGGGGAACCCGACTTTCGACGAGTTGACGGCGTTCCTCGAAGAACGCGCGACCGCCGAACAAAAGGCGTTCGACGAACGCGCCGCCGCCTTTGAAACGAAGGAATTGGCGAAAGTCGCTCCGAGCGCGACGCTCGACGACGCCTTGGCGGCGTTGGAAACGGCGAACGAAAACGACGCCGAAATCGACGAACGGTTCGCTCCGCTCCTCGCGCAACTGCAAAATTTCGCCGCCGACCGCCGCGCGGTCGAAAAAATCGCCGCCGAATTCGACGCGCTGAAAAAATGGCGCGATTATTTGAGCGATCAAGGCGTCGACGATTTGCAAACGCTCTTGACCGCGACCGGCGCCGACCGCTCGTTGCGCAAAATGACGGCGGACGAACAAACCGCGTTGCGCAACGGCGCGAAGCGTTGGCAAAACGAACGCGGCGTCGAAGTTTGGCGTATCAGCGTCCGCGTTTGGTCGCTGAAAAAAGACATCGACTATTCGGCGTTCATCGACAACGTGAAGAACGTCGTCGAGCCGACGTTGGCGGAAACGTCGCTGACGTTGACCGAAGGAGACGGCGCGGCGACGAAAATCGACGCGGCCCGCGCTTACGTCGCCGCCAATTTGCCCGAAGGCGAACCGAAACGCGCTAAAAACGGCGAAGACGCCCGCGACGCGAAGTTTTTGACGCGGGAATTCGTCTTGCAAGACCTTGCCGACGAGGAAAAAGCCGACTTGCAAACCTCGATGGGCGCCGATCACGAGACCGACTGGATTTATCCGGCCGGGTTCGCGGCGAAGTACACCGGGATGGTGCCGCTCGTTTACAAGACGCAACACGAGCTAATCGCCGGGTTGACGTCGAGTTTGGTGATGGCGTTCTTCCTGATCGCGTTCGTTTTCGTCGTGATTTTGCGCAGCGTGCCCGCCGCTTTGGTCGCGATGTTGCCGAATATTTTCCCGGTCGTGGTCGTCTTCGGGTATATGGCGTGGGCCGGGATTTTGGTCGACGTCGGGACGATGATGACGGCGTCGGTCGCGCTCGGCGTCGCGGTCGACGACACGATGCACTACCTAACGTGGTTCTCCGAGGGCGTCGCGTCCGGGATGAAACCGAAAGAGGCGGCGCTGAACGCTTACCGTCGGTGCGCGCCGGCGATGACGCAGTCGACGCTGATCGCCGGGCTCGGGCTCTTCTCGTTCGCGTTCAGCACCTTCGTGCCGACGCAACGCTTCGGGATTTTGATGCTCGCGATTTTATCGACCGCGTTGATTGGCGACCTGATTTTCCTCCCGGCGCTCTTGACGTGCAAGCCGTTCGGGCGGTTCTTCACTCGCCGCCGCGTCGGTCTTTGTCGCGATTTGGACGCGCCGCAAGCGGAAGCGTCGGAAACGTCGCAAGCGACGGGGAACGACGGCGGAGAAGGAACGGCGATCGAACCGAAGCCGTCGGTCGGTTGAGTTGACGCGCTCTTGAAGCGTTAACGTGAAAAGCCTCTTCGTCGCAAGGCGGAGGGGCTTTGGCGTTTCTTGCGGTCGCGGCGCGAAAAAGCCGACGACGTTGAAGTTGGGACGTCTTGGCTTTGTCGCTTGTTTGCCGTAGACTCTTGACCGTCGACCGTTGCCGTTGACCGTTGGTTGTTGGTTGTTGAGCGTTGGTTGTTGGTTGTTGGTTGTTGGTTGTTGGTTGTTGGTTGTTGAGCGTTGGTTGAGCGTTGGTTGAGCGTTGAGCGCGCAAAAAAAAGCCCTTTCGCGTTGAACGAAAGGGCTTTTTTTAAGGGAAAACGAAACCGCTCAATAAACGGCGGCGCGACGTTAATCAACCGACGTAACGCTTAACGTAAACGGCGGACGCTTGGCCGACGTTTTGCGCGCAAATTTTGACGAACGAATCGCCGGTCGGGCCGCCGAACTCGCGAACCGCCGGAACCGGGCAAGCCGGGTCTTGCTCTTCGAGGTTCGCGACCGGAACGAGCGCGTTGTTTTGAAGAGCGAGAATCGCCGCGACCGTTTGAATCGCGCCGGAACCGCAGCCGGGGTTCCCGAGGAGACCGGCCAACGCCGTCGTCGGGGTCGAGTCGAGCGCGTCGCCGAAAACTTCGCGAAGCGCCGCCGCCTCCGCCGCGTCGAGTCGAACGTCGCCGCGAGCGTTGGCGTCGACGAAACCGACGTCGCTCGGAGAAATGCCGCATTTGCGGAAAAGCGCGCGGAGCGTTAACGCGATCGAGTCGCGAGCGTCTTCGAACGTTTGCGCGATTTGACAGTCGTTCGAGGTCCAACCGTCGACGTCGCGAGCGTGCCGGAACGAACCGCGACCGACGCCGCCGACGACTTCGGCGTAAATCGTCGCGCCCCGTTTTTGAGCCGATTCAAGGTCTTCGACGAAGAGCGCGGCGGAGCCTTCCCCCGGGATCGCGCCGTCGCGGCGTTTGTCGAACGGGCGCGAAACGCTTTCGGTCGAGCGGTCGAGGAGACT
>JAFYVO010000010.1 GCA_017549085.1 Thermoguttaceae bacterium | reverse complement strand
GGCGCGACGCGGCCCTCGGTTCGCGAACGATAACAAATCGACGCGCTCGGCGCAAGAGCAAATTTCGGCGAAAAAGCGGAAAATTTGAGAAAACGGCGTCGGCGAAACGGAAACGACGGCGAAAAGACGAAAAAGAAAAACGCCGAATCGGCGCGGCGGTCGATTCGGCGTCAACGAGCGGAAGTCGCGGAAAACGGCGGTTTCGGTTGAAACGACGACCGCCGAATTTCAGGAAGAAAACGGTTATTCGTCGCGCCAAGTCGAGCCGACGAGCGCGTCGATTTGCAGGTCGTTGAGCTTTTCGCCCTTCGAAACGGCGTCGCGGGCGGCCTGTTCGCGTTGGCGGAAGTATTGATAACGCTTTTCTTGGTCGACTTCGACGTCGGCGACCGGCGCGAAATCGGACGCTTCGCCGCGATCTTGCTTCGCGAGCCGCTCTTGACCGCGCTTAATAAGGGCGAGCGCTTCGGCGTATTCCGGCGAGACGGGCGCGTCGGCGGCGCCCCAACGGTTCAAGCAAGGGCTCCGCTCCGGACGGTCGAACGAAATCGCGGCGGTCAACGCCAAGTTTTTAAGGCCGGTCAACTCGGACAGGCGGTTCGTTTCGTCGCGCGTCAACGGCGAACGACCGTACAGGTTGTCGCGGTACGCCGAACCGAACGTCGGGTAATACGGCGCGTTGATATCGATCCAGGTCGCGACGCGAACGACCGCTTCGGCGTCGATTTCGCGGTCGACGTAAAGCCCGAGTTCGCGACGTTTCGCGTCGATTTTCGGGTTCGGGTGCCCCTTCGTCAAGACTTCGTAAAGGCGGCTCTTGCGCGCGCCCCAGAAGTTCGGCTCGAGCTTGTTGTGCGGCCCGGCGCCGGGGACGCGGACGAGGTTTTTCGAGCGAATTTGCCAATACGACGCGTTGAACGCCGGGTTGCGGTCCCCCGCGAGAACGAGCTTTTCGCCCGCCGGTTTGCCGAAGTCGTGGCAAGCGACGCAGTACTTGTCGAAGACCGGTTGGACTTCCTCCAAGTAGCTGAAAAGTCGCGGTTTACCGAACCGAGGCTCGAGCGGAAGCGGGTCGCCGGAGAGCGCGGAACCGGCCAAAGCGCCGGACGTCGGCGCGTCGAGACGGCTCTCGTGACAGCCGACGCAGGCGTTCGTTTCGCCGGGGCGCGCCATAATCCCGCTGCGCATCGTTTGAATCATAACCCCTTCTTCGTCAAGGAGTTGGAAATAAACGAAACGGTCGGACGGAACCGCGAACGAAACGCTGCCGTCGGCGGCGACCGGAACCGTCCCGAGGATTCGCTTGTTGTTGAAGTCGTTCCAAGCCATCCCCGGCGCTTGCGTTCCGGCGCCTTGCCAGTCGGAATGCGTCCAGAAACGTTTTTCCGGCGACTCGACGACGCGGAGGAATTTGACCGAGCCGGGCTTGACGTTTTCCATCCCGAAACCTTCGTAAACGTTGCTAACGTGGAAGTAACCGTTCGGGTCGTTAAGGTCGACGCGGTCGGCGATTTGAGCCGGTTCGTCGGTCGGGAGAATCGGGCGAGCGTCGTAACAGCCGGGGCCGTCCGCCCAAACTTGCGTCGCGCCGCCGTCCGGGTCGAGAACGTAAAGCGCGGTTTCGTCGCCGTTTCCGGTTTGACCGGTCGCCAAAATGTAGCCGTCTTCGAGCGGGAACGGGTCTTCGTACTTGCGGGGCGAACGCGTAAACGTATCGTATTTAGCGACTTCGCGCAACGGATCGGCGCCGGGCGCGTCGGAGACCCAGTCGATCGTTTCCGGCGGCCAAGTTTGGAGAACCGGCGCTTTGCCGTCGAGCCCTAAGCGGCGGTCGATCAGCGCGACGGCGCCCCAAGGCCGGTCGTGGCAAGAACCTAAGACGCAAACGAACGTCGAGTCGTCGCCGGGAATCGGGCGCGCGTCGATGACGCCGCCGGGGGACGCGGTGTTGTTCCCCCAAAAGATTTCGTGTTTCGAGCCGTCCGGGTTCGTCACCCAAACGCCCTGCGCGTCGCCGAAGTTGCGGTCGACGTATTCCCAACGGTCGTAAATGAGGCGACCGTCCGAGAGGAGCGCGGCGTGTCCCTCGAAGAGCGTGCTTTTGCCGATTTGGCGAACGTTCGAGCCGTCGCCGTTCATTTTGTGCAAATTGCCCATAATGTGGCGGTTGCACATGCAGTACTTCGGTTCGCGCGTCGACGAAAAGACGATTTCGCCGGTCGGAAGGTAAAGCGGGTCGAAGTCGCAGGCGCCGGAGACGAAGGTCAGTTGGCGGAAACCGGCGGTTTCGGCAAGTCGCGCGATTTCTTCGGCGGTCGTTTCGGCGGTAATTTGAATCGCGGGACGGTCGGCGGCGAGGTCGAGCGTCATTTCGCCGATGTGGTAATCGTCGGCCTTAGATTTTCGGAACGAGAAAACGACTTTCGTCGCGTCGAACGACAATTCTGGGTCGCGAACGATTCCGTCCGGGAGTTCGAGGAGCGTTTTCGACTCGCCGGTTTTCGGATTCCAAACGACGAGGGCGGAGCCGCCGACAAAGCTGTTCTCGTTGATTTCCCCCTTTTGAAAGAGCGTCGCGGTGTTGTGGTGGTCGCGACGATATTGCTGACGGCGAACGTAAAGCACCGGCGCGTCGAGGGTTCGGAGAGCGTCGAGCGCGGCTTCTTTGCGCTCCGCTTCCTTGCGCTCCGCTTCGAGGCGGGCCTTTTCGAAGAAGTCGCGGCGCCGTTTCGTTCCGGCTTCGGAGAGGGCGCCGGGGATTTCGAACGCGTCGCAGCGGATGTGCGCCCAACCGCCCGTTTCGAGGTCGACGACCCGAATCAGCGCGAGACGGCCTTTGTATTCGGAGACGTTCCAAGCGACCGGGTCGAGCTTTTGGTTGTCTTTGCCGGGCGCTTTGAGGACGGTTTCGACGTCGCCGTTTTCGTCGAGAAGCGCCAAACCGACGTAAACGTTTTGACGGTTCGCGCCCCCGCCGCCGACGAGGAATTTCAGCTCGTCGCCGACGATTTCAAAGACCGGCGACTCGATAACGCAACGAACTTCGTCGGTCGGCGACGCGTTGGCGGTCGATTCGAGCGTCGTTAGGTAACGCTTCCCCTGTTTGACGTAAGGGACGGTTTCGTCGTGAAACTCGGCGTTTCGGTCGCCGATCGGCTTCGTGTTCGCGCCTTCGACGATCGCCCAACCGGCGGACGCGAGGTCGCCGCTTTCGAAGTCGAAAACGAGGGGCTCGGCGGCGAAAACGGGCGCGACCGCCAATAATAAGAAGGAGAAAAACGACGACAACGTTCTTTTCATCGGACGGTTCCTTGCGTTTGCGGAAAGACGCGTCGGACGTCGGAACGCCGGAGAAATCGGCAAATTCGGCGTCGGCGCGTCGATGAAAATTAGGAATGCGGTAAAATGCGGAAAATGGGCGGCTTACGAACGCTTTTTAACGAGCGTCGCGGCTAGCTCGACCGCTCGGGGGAGAACGTCGCCGATCGATTCGCGGAAAACGAGCGTCGCGAAACGGTCGAGCGGCGTCGGCGTTCGGTTGACGACGACAAACGGAACGTCGGCGTCGCATTCGCGCGGAAGTCCCGCCGCCGGATAGACTTGCAACGACGTGCCGAGAACGAGAAGGAGGCGCGTTTCCCACATCGCCCGCTGCGCGCCGGCCAAGGCCCGCTCGGGAAGAGCTTCGCCGAAGAAGACGATATCCGGCTTCAAAACGCCGCCGCATTCGGGGCAGCGCGGAATTTGCCCCGTCGCGACCGTCGCGCCGAAAACGGAAGGCTCGAACGACCGCTCGCAAAGGACGCAACTCGACGTCCGTAGCGTTCCGTGAATCTCCCAAACGAACGTCGAACCCGCCGCCGAGTGGAGCGCGTCGATATTTTGCGTAACGATTTCGACTTTTTTGCCGAGCTTGCGTTCCAAGTCGGCGAGCGCGACGTGCCCGGCGTTCGGCGCCGCCGCGACCGTTTGCGCGTAAAACGGGCCGAAAATTCGGTAAAAATCCCCCGGATTTTCGCGGAAAAAGTCGATCGAAAAGACCGCTTCCGACGTCGTTTGGTAAATTCCGGTCGACGAACGGAAATCGGGGATTCCGCTTTCGGTCGAGATTCCGGCGCCGGTCAGCGCGGCGATTTTCGACGCTCCGGCCAAAAGTTCGGCGAAACGTTGAATTTTAGCGTCAAAATCGAGTTCGGCGGGCATAAAACGACCTCTCGACCGTAAAATGGAGAACGCGGGTAAGACGTGAGGACGCGACGGCGTTAGTCGCGAGCGTCGAACTCCTCTTCGTCGTCGGTTTCTTCGTACGTTTCGTCGTCGACGCGGAGGAAGTCTTCGAGCTTTTCGTCGGCGGCGACCCAATCGCGAAGGCGGGTTTCGTCGTTGTTTTCGTCGTTCAAATTGCGGCGAATTTCCTCGTCGTCGAGCGCTTCGCGGCGGCGGGTTTCCTCTTCCTCCCAACGTTGGCGCTCGTATTTTTTGCGGTAAAATTCGCGATTTTCGGCGACGCGACGCTCTTTTTCGTCGACCGGCGCGCCGAAATCGAATTCGTCGTCTCGGTCGCCGCGATACTCGACTTCCTGCCCGGTAAGGTTCGAAACGAGGGTGTGCGTCATCGCGTCGAAGACGTCGGCGCGGGAGAGGTTTTCGCCGGTCAGCGCGAGACGGTCGCAGGTTTGCCAATAGACGACGTACCCGCGGTTTTCGTCTTCAAATTTTAAAACGAGCGCCGTGCTGGTCAAGTCGAGATAAAAAAAGTTGACTTCGTAACCGTTTAAAACGCGGTCGGCGACGTAGCGTTTGACTTCCGCTTGGTCCATTTCGTCGTATTCCGCGTCGAGCGTGCCGAGAATCTGCTTCGCGGCGGCGTCGAGGTCGACCCCCTTGGGATAGATGGCGAGCGACCAAAAACTCCCCTCCGGACTGTCGACGGTGATCCCGTAGGCGCCCTTGTCCCAAGTTTCCGTTTGAACGAACCAGTTGCTCGGATAAATAAAACGGACGCCTAAATCGTCGTATTCTTTGTAATCTTTCGACATCGGTAACCTCTTGGATAACAACGGGGAAACGCGGCCCGACGAACGAGGGGCCGTCGCGGCGGGGCGGGAGTAGGGAGGAACGGGGGGAAATAAGGGAATAAGGGGAAAGGGGGCGAGCGTCGGCGTTAAGATTGGGCGTCGCCGCTCGCTCCAAACCGGAAAAGCGCGGTTACTTTTGCGCTCCGCCGACGATCTTCGCGACGTTTTCCGGCGTAACCGGCGAAATAACGCCGTTTTCGGTGATAATGCCGGCGATCAGCTCCGCCGGGGTAACGTCGAACGCCGGGTTGTAAACGTCGATTCCGTCCGGCGCGGTTTGCTTGCCGAAGCCGTTGCGGATCTCTTCCGGGTCGCGTTCTTCGATCGGAATCCCGGCGCCGGTTTCGAGCGTCAAGTCGAACGTCGAACTCGGCGCGACGACGTAAAACGGAACGTTGTGCGCCTTAGCGCAAAGCGCGACGGAGTAGGTGCCGATTTTGTTCGCCGTGTCGCCGTTGGCCGCGATGCGGTCGGCGCCGACGAAAACCGCGTCGATCTTCCCTTCGCGCATTACCGACGCCGCCATCGAGTCGCAAATGAGCGTGACCGGGACGCCGTTTTCCTTCAACTCCCAAGCGGTGAGGCGGGCGCCTTGCAGGAGCGGGCGGGTTTCGTCGGCGAAAACGCGGATTTTCTTGTTTTCCTCTTCGACGGCCCAATAGAAGACGGCCAGCGCCGTGCCGTAATCGCTCGTCGCGAGGCCGCCGGCGTTGCAGTGCGTGAGGTAGCCGCCGCCGTCGCGAACGAATTGCGCGCCGAACTCGCCCATTTTGCGGCAAAGGACGCGGTCTTCGTCGTGAATTTCGCGCGCTTCGTCGAGGAGCGTCGCGGCGATTTCCGCCGGGGACGCCGTTCCGCGGAGCGACTCGGCTTTCGCCTTCATTCGGTCGAGCGCCCAAAAGAGGTTGACCGCGGTCGGGCGGCTCGACGCGAGGTAGGCGGTCGCTTCGTCGAGACGGGCGAAAAATTCCGCTTCCGACGGTTCGCGAACCGCTCCGGTTTCGTCGCGGAAGATCGTTTGCAAGCCGACGCAAACCCCGTAAGCGGCGGCGATTCCGATCGCGGGCGCGCCTCGAACGCGGAGCGCTTTGATCCCTTCCCAAACGGTTTCGATCGTGCGCCAGTCGTCGCGGCGAAGTTCCGTCGGGAGGAGCGTTTGATCGAGCGCTTGGAGCGCGCCGTTGAGGAAAGCGTCGAAGGTCGTCGCGCTCGACGCTCCGTCCGGAACGCGCCAAGCGAGGGAATTCAGTTTATTTTTCGGGGCCATCGGGAATACTCGAACCGGAACAAGCCGGGGAAATGTCGCGGGGTGAAAATGGGAAAAATAGGCGGGACGGGAAACCGCTCGACGTTCGAGCGCCGTCTTTGCCGGGAACGCCCTTTATTATACCGTTTTTTGCGCGAAAGAACAACGAAAAAAACGCGGAACGAAATTTTCGCCGTTTTTTTCTTAAGATTTCGCCGATTTTTTCGGATTCGAAAAGTTTTTGGGGCGTTTTTCGCGAAGAATCGCGCAACAGTGAAACGTTAATGCGTTTCCGTTTGATTTTTGGCGAAAGGAAAACCGCCGCGTCGTTCCGAACGGGCGAGCGTTCGAGCGGCGCGGCGGGCGGTTGGACGATTCGGCGGCGACGCGGGAACGGTCGCGGCGCCGATTCGAGCGCGTCAGGACGACAATTTCGCTTGGAACGCGGCGTCCTTGGCGGCGATTTTGTCGACGAGCTTGCGTTTGAAGTCGTCGTAAGCGGCGGCGAGCGTTTCGTCGGAGAGCGCGAGGATTTGAACGGCGAGAAGCCCGGCGTTGCGCGCTCCGCCCGACCCGGTTCCGACCGTCGCGACCGGAACGTCCCCCGGCATTTGAACGGTCGCGAGGAGGGAGTCGAGCCCGCCCATCATATCTGTCTTAACCGGAATCCCGATCACCGGGAGCGGCGTGTGCGACGCGACGACGCCCGCCAAGTGCGCGGCGCCCCCGGCCGCGGCGATGATAACGCGCAAGCCCCGGCTCTTCGCCGTCGAGGCGTATTCGAGGACTTTGTCCGGCGTGCGGTGCGCGCTCATCACGTGAATTTCGTACCCGACGTTGAACTCGTCGAGGGCTTTGGCGACGCCGTTGATTTTGTCCCAGTCGCTGTCGCTGCCCATCAAAATCCCGACGCGGAGAGTTTTTTCGCTCATTTTGGTTTCCTTTATTGAAAAACGGTTGATTATTGTCTTGTTGGAAAGGGGGAACGGGGAAAAACGGGGGCGGCGAGGCCGAAAGACGCGCCGTTCGATCGCCGGGGGGAACCGTTTAGGAACGAAGCGGCTGAAGCGTCGCGTCGTTTTTTCGCCGTTTTTGTCAATATATATATTAATGCGGCGTTTTAAGGAACGCGTCGAACGGCGTCCCGCCCGTTCCCCGCCGCTCGACGGAAAGCGCGCCGGGCAAGGCTTGGCGCCGTTTTTCGCCGTTCGACGAGAGCTTTCGCGCCGCTTTTCGGACTCGACGGGAAGTTCGCCGTTTTTTTGCCGCTTTGGGACGCGCTCCCGAAAAAACGCTTGAATCGCCGGGCGCGTCGCGGTAAAATGAACCCGTTCGTCGCGTTCATTGTATAAAAAAAACGCGATTTCGCAACGAGGGCCGCCAAAATCGCCGGAAAAAGGAGCGAAACGCGGTGAAACGCCCGTCGACGGCGGTCGAAAGCGGCGGTCAAACGGTTGAAAGTCGGTTAACGGTCAAAGGCGGCGGTCAAACGGTTGAAAGTCGGTTAACGGTCGAAAGCGGCGGTCAAACGGTTGAAAGTCGG
>JAFYVO010000108.1 GCA_017549085.1 Thermoguttaceae bacterium | reverse complement strand
TGCCTCTTTTTTTATTTTTTTTCTAAAAATTAACGAGAAACGATAAAAATTTTCTTGAAATTTGCGCCGCGTTCGCATAAGATTCTTATGTCGAGGCGAGAGGGGTGCAAGCTCGCTCGTTTCGAACTTGTCCTTAGGCGAAACGTCGGTAGCGCGCGAATCGCTTTCGGAACCTGTCTTTCTGTCGCAATAAATAAGTTCTCGTCGCGAGGAGCGTCGGGCGTTTGATTTTGTTGCGAGACGAAACGCGTTTTTTCCGCCGGCCGTATATATTTCGGCGTTTACGTTGGGATTCAGTGAAAACAACCGAGGCTCGACGCGGATAAAACAACGCGTTAGAATGTTGAAAGATGGAGAACGACGACGCGAACGCGACGTTTCGAAAATCTTAATCCCGGTCCGCCTCCGTATAGGAGGTATTAAGGAGAGAGAAAGATGCAAATTCAAGTTCAAGCGCGACATGGTTCTTTGGCTGAAGCGACTCGCCAAAAGATTGCCGACAAAGTGGAAAAACTGGGGCGTTTTATTGAGCGCGTTTCGAGTATCGACGTGATGGTCGACCTTGAAAAAGCCGATCAGCCCGCTGTCGAAGTCGTCGTTGCGACGGAACTGAAGAAGGATTTTCGCGCCGACTACTCCTCCGGCGATCTCTGGGGATGCCTCGATCAAACGATCGATAAGATTGAGCAGCAGATGCGTAAGTTTAAGGAAAAAATGACCGATCACCGTTGATTTTTTTGGCGTTTTTTGAACGCGTTAAGCGAACGAGACGAAAAAAAATGAACGGATAAGTAAAATAGATAAAATGGAAAGGAAAACGGATAGACGAAAGCGAAGCAAAACGCGTCGTTTTTAAAGCGCCGCGTTCCGCTTGCCGCCGTCGTCCGCGTCTAAGTTGGGAGCGCGCCCGCGACGTTCGTTTTGCTTTTAGGTAAAACTTGCCGTCGTCGGCGCGCTTTTTTCCGCCGCGAACGTCTTAAAACGGGACGTTTTAAAGCGGCGTCTTAAATTTTCTTGACGTTTCTTTCCATCGAAGCCGGTCAAAGCGCTATACAAATTTGGAAATTCCGTTAAAATGAATCTTGGCGTCTAAAATTTCGGCGGACGAATTTCGCGATTTCAACGTTTCGTCGATTTGGAAAGCGCGACGGAATTAAACGGAAGGCGCCGCAAAAAAAATAAGTAACCCGAACCGCGCGGCTTCCCCTTGCTGATTTAGGAGTATTTTGAATGAAATTTTCCGATTTTATTCTCGTCGATTCGATCATTACCGACCTTAAAGCGACGACGAAGGAAGGCGTCATTCGCGAAATGGTGCAATCCTTGCAAGACGCCGGCGGAATCCCCGAGGCGGAATACGAAGGAATCGTCAACGCTATTATGCGTCGCGAAGAGCTGGGGTCGACTGGTATCGGGCGCGGTATCGCCGTTCCGCACACCAAACACATTAGCGTCGACCGTCTCGTCGGCACCGTCGCTATTAGCGCCGACGGCGTCGATTTCGAATCGCTCGACTGCGAAAAAGTCAATCTCTTCTTCCTGCTCGTTTCTCCTCCCGACCGTCCCGGCGAACATCTTCGCGCTCTCGAGCACATCACCCGTCAACTCAAAGACGACGGTTTCTGCCGTTTTCTCCAACAATCGCGCAACCGCGACGACATTTTGAACCTGTTGGAAGAAGCCGACGACAATGGTTACGGCAAATAGTTGACGCCGTTATTTTTGCGGGATTTCCCTCTTCAAGTTCCAACGCGAACGCGCGGAGGCGAGTCCCGGAAATGTTTTTAACGACGTTCGACCCTTGCGCGCGCTCTGTTTGACGCGTCGTTCGTCGATTTTTTCGGCGTAAAACGGCGGCGTCGGGGCGGCGCGTCGCGAAAGCGCGTCGTTTTGTCGTAAGACGACGCAACGAACGCCTAAAAGATTAAGAAAGAACGCGAACGAATGAGTCTTTCGAAAGAGTTAATCGTTAAAAATAAGGCGGGGTTTCATGTGCGCGTCGCTTCGATGATTTGCAAAACGGCGCTGAAATACAAAGCCGAGGTCGCTCTCGGCAAAGGAGCGTACGTCGCCGACTGTAAAAGTTGTCTTGATCTGTTGACTTTAATGGCGCCCTGCGGCGAACGTTTGACCTTGACCGTCGACGGCGAAGACGCGGAAGGCGCTTTGCGCGCGATTGAACTCCTTTTCGACCGTAAATTTTACGAAGACGAATTCGCCGACGTTGAACGAAGCGACGAGTAAGGCGCGGGCGGCGTAAGACGAGCGTTCGCGTTAAGAAATAACGAACGCGCGAACGGTAATTTGGTAAAAAACGTCGCCGTCGAATAAAAAACTCGCGCTTAGGACGAGCGTTTGCGTACTGGTTAGACGAACGTTCGTCGTTGAACCGGCGGGGAACGTTGTTTTGTCGTCGACGCTTTGGTCGCGTTGGACGGCTTTTCCCTTTTGCGTCCTTTTTACGTTTCTCCGATTACGCAATGAAAATTTTCCAAGGCATTCCCGTTTCGCCGGGCGTTTCGATCGGTCCTTTGGCGGTCGTCGACTCCGCCGTGCGCGTTCGACGGCGCAAGATTGAATCGGCGCAGGTTGAAAAAGAGCTTGAGCGTTTAGCGACGGCGTTTCCGATCGCGCAGGAAAAATTGAAGGCGAACCGCGACGCGGTCGAGAAACAGCTCGGGAAAGAGTACGCGCAAATTTTTGAAGCGCATCTCTTGTTTTTGAACGACCCGAAGTTGCGCGCTAAGATCGAAGCGAGCGTTCGCGACGACTTAAATTCGGTGGAACGCGCCGTTGAAAAAAATTTCGACCAATACGCCGATTTGTTGCGCGGTTTGGATCCGGCTTACGCCGAGCGCGTCAACGATATTACCGACGTGAAAACGCGACTTTTGGTCGAGTTGCTCGAAGCGGGGAACGGCGGCGCGGCGAATGAACGGCCGACGATTTTGGCCGCCTCCAATTTGACGCCGAGCGCCGCGTCGAACCTCGATCCGACGAAAACGTTGGGAATCGTCGCGGAAACCGGCGGGTTGGGGAGCCATACGGCGATCGTCGCGACCGCGCTGCAAATTCCGACCGTTTTGGGCGTCGGCTCCTTTATCGCGCAGGCGACCGACGGCGCGACGGCGATCGTCGACGGCGACGCCGGGCGTTTGATCCTCGAACCGACCGACGAAATGCTTCGTAAATACGTTGCGAAGCGAGACGCGCAACGTCGCGAAAAAGAATTATTGGCGACGAATTACGCTTCCGCGCCCGCCAAGACGCAAGACGGCGTCGCGATTAAAATTAGCGGCAATATCGAGTTCCCGTACGAAGCGGACGAATGCCGCAAAAACGGGGCGCACGGCGTCGGACTTTACCGTACGGAATTCCTCTATTTGGCGCAAAACGACGGCAAGTTGCCGGACGAAGAGACGCATTTTCAAGCGTATAAATCGGTCGTCGAGAAGATGGAAGGGCGGCCGGTCGTTATCCGCACGTTCGACTTGGGCGCCGACAAGTTGCCCGAGGGACTGACGTTCGCGTCGGGGAAAGAGCCGAACCCGTTTATGGGGTTGCGGAGCATTCGGTTGTCGTTGCGCAACACCGAAATGTTCCGCGTGCAGTTGCGGGCGATTTTGCGCGCCAGCGTTTTCGGAAAAATCCGCGTGATGTTCCCGCTCGTTTCGACGATCACGGAATTTCGACAGGCGAAAATGATTTTCCGCGACGTTTGCGAGGAGTTGGCGGAAGAAAATATACCGTTCGATCCGGATATTCCGCTCGGGATTATGGTCGAGACGCCCGCGACCGCGTTGATGTTGGAGCTGTTTGTTCACGAAGTCGACTTCTTTAGCATCGGAACGAACGACTTGCTGCAGTACACGATGGCGGTCGACCGAAGCAACAAGGACGTCGGTTCGTTATACGAGCAAGAATGTCCGGCGTTGATTCGCTTGATCAAGCGCGTCGTCGACGTCGCAAAAATGTACGGAAAACCGGTTTCCCTTTGCGGCCAGATGGGGAGTTCGCCCGCGAACGCGTTGCTTTTGCTCGGGCTCGGCTTGCGAAGTTTGAGCGTCGCGCCGGGGATGATCTTGCAGATCAAAAAGGTTTGCGGGAACGCGACGATTAAAGAATGCGAGGAAATTGCGCAAAACGCGATGTTTAAGGAGACTTCGTCGTCGATGCGCGTTTACCTGCAGAGCGAATTTCGTCGCCGTTTTCCGAAAACCGACGAGTACGACGCTTGACGTCGCCGGGAAAATAGGGAAAATAAGTAAAGCGCGCCGGTTGTGTCGTAAGGCTCCGGCGCGTTGAAAAGAAAATTAAGCAAACGCGTTGCTTTAACGCGACGCGTTTGAACGTTAATAAACAAAGATATGCGTTTCGTTTTTCGGGTCGCATTAACCTCGCCCAAGAGCGGCGTTTTCGTCGGGGGAACTCGGCGCGGGCGCGTTTTTGGAAAACAGACGGCGCTTGCTTTTCGGAGCGGCGACGTTGAAACGGGGAGCGTTCGACGCGAAAACTAAGATCAATGAAAGGCGCTTCGACCAAAGACGGGTCGGGGCGATCGAACTTTATGGTTCGTCGGCGATACAGACTTCGATTCCGCAAAAAGGGCAACCTCTGTTTTATCGGGCATCGCGACCTTTTGCGCGCGATGGAGCGGCTTTTGCGTCGCGCCGATTTGCCGGTCGCGAAGTCGCAAGGGTTCCATCCGAAGCCGAAAGTGAGTTATATTTCGGCGCTTCCGCTCGGTTTTGCGAGCGACGACGAGGCGATGGAGCTGGTTCTCGACGAAGATTGGGCGCCGGAGACGCTCCTCGAACGGATGAACGCCGCGAGCGTTCCCGGGTTGGAGTTTTGGCAAGCGACGCCGCTCGACGACAAAGCGCCGAAAGCGCAAGCCGCCGCGTTTGAATACGAAATGGCGGTTCCGGAGTCGAAGCGAGAGGCGACGAGCGCCAAGATCGCCGAATTTTTAGCGGCGACGAGCGTCGAAGTCGTTAAGTCGAACGGCAAAACGGTCGACGCGCGCCCGGCTGTTCTCGAAACGACGCTCGACGGCGGAACGTTGCGGATGAAAATCGCCGCGCAAGACGGCCCCGAAGCCGGCGTCCGCGAGATTTTGAGCGTCCTCGAACTCGACGGCGAACTCTTTCTATCGATCTTTCCGAACCGAATCGCGACGTTGGTTAAATAGCGGCGCTTGACGGTAGCGCGGCGTTATTTAGCGTCGCGGCGTCGAAGCGGCGACTTAAGCGTCGGCGGACGGAGCGGAAAATCGCCTTGTCGTCTTAAGAAAGTGAATTTATTATGTCCCAAAAAATGCTGGTGAACGCGCGGCAGCCGGAAGAGTGCCGCATCGCGGTCGTCGAAGACGGCGTGCTCGAAGAACTTTACGTCGAGCGAACGACGAACGACAATTACGTCGGGAATATTTATAAGGGCGTTATCGTCAACATCGAACAAAGCATCCAAGCGGCGTTCGTCGATTTCGGCGTCGGGCGCAACGGATTTTTGCACATTAGCGACGTCGAACCGCATTATTTCAAACAAGCGCCGAATTTCGTTCCGAAAGAAAACGACGACCGTCGTCGTTTCGGCGGCAAACGTCGCGGCGACCGCCATCTTGACGACGATTTCTGCGATTACGGCCGTCCGAAAGTGAAGCCGCCGATTCAAGACGTCTTCCAAAAAGGGGACGAAGTCGTCGTTCAAGTCATTAAAGAGGGGATCGGCACCAAGGGCCCGACCCTTTCGACGTACATCAGCATCCCGGGGCGTTACCTCGTCTTGATGCCGGCCCTCGGGCGCGTCGGCGTTTCCCGCAAGATCGAAGACGAGTCGACCCGTCGCAAACTCCGCGCTTTGATGGACGAACTGAACCCGCCGAAGGGGCTCGGTTTCATCGTCCGCACCGCCGGCGCCGACCGCACCCGCAAGGAATTGGCGC
>JAFYVO010000107.1 GCA_017549085.1 Thermoguttaceae bacterium | reverse complement strand
GCCAAAATATTCTCTTTCGACGTCGCCAAAAACGCCCGATCGAGCCGCTTTTGCTCGACGATAACCGCGACGACCTTCGCGACCGCCTCGACCGGCCCGTAATAATGCACGTTAATCCAAGTATCGCGCGGCATAACGGCCAACGCTTCTTCGAACGTCGGGACGGTCGCCCCTTGGAACGCTTCGCCGAACTTGACGCCGGCGTCGAGCGCTTTAATCTCGGCGAGCGTAAGCGCCGCGACTTTTCCCTTTCCGTTCGTCGTTCGGTTGACGCTGTCGTCGTGCATAACGATTAACGCGCCGTCCTTCGAAACGCGAACGTCCAACTCGATCTGCCCCGCGCCCGCCTCCGCGGCCATTTTGAACGCTTCGAGCGTGTTTTCCGGCCCGTTCCGCAACGTCCCGCGATGAGTGCAAAGCCCGCGGTTCGGCGTTTTATGCATCGGCGTCGAGTCCCCGCGTTCGGCCCAAACCGCGCCGACGCCCAGCGACGCGGTCAAGAGAGCCGCCAACGCTAACGTCAACGTTCGCAACGTTTTCATTTCATTTTCCTCCCGTTCGTTCCCTTTGTTCAACCTTGCCCGTCGCGCCGCCGACTTTGACGACGCGTCTCCTTTTCGTCGATTATGAAGCGCCGCCGCTCGGAAGTCAAGCGAAAAACCCCCTTTCGCGCCAAAAAACGCGATTTTCCCCGAAAAACGCTCCCAAAAAACGGCGAGAAAACATTAAGAAAGCGTCGAGAAAAACCGCGTTCGCCGCTTGACTTTTCCGAAAATCGCGATTATACTGAAAACTCTTACGGCGCTTTCCCTTGCTCGGAAGCCGCCGCGTTTCGTTTCCCCCCTTGATGAAGGACCCCGCGATGCAATCCGCAAACGCTCCCGCGCCTTTCGACGCCGTTTCCCCCGGCGCGCTTCCCCCTAACCCGCCGATTCCGCGACACATAGCGATCGTGATGGACGGCAACGGTCGTTGGGCCGAGCGCCGCGGACTTCCGCGTCCGGAGGGGCATATTCGCGGTTCGCAAATCGTTCCGAAGTTGGTCGAAGAGGCGTCAAACCTCGGCATCGAGCGGCTGACGCTGTACTGTTTTTCAAGCGAAAACTGGAAGCGCCCGGAATTTGAGCTGAACGCGCTGATGGCCCTTTTGAAGGCGTATATGATCGAACAGCGTCCGATGTTGGAGGCGCAGAACGTGCGACTTCGCGTCGTCGGTCGCCGCGACGGAATCCCCGCCGACGTCCTCGCCGAAATGGACAAAACGGTCGAACTGAGCGCCAAGAACACCGGCTTAACCTTAGCGCTGGCCATCAATTACGGCTCGCGGCTTGAAATCGTCGACGCGGTTCGTTCGATCGTCGCGGAGCTTTCCGACCCGACGCAAAAAGCGGCGGCGCTCGAAAAAGCGGGCGTTTCGTCGGTCGACGAGCTGATCGACGAGCGTTACTTCGCGTCGCATCTTTACGAAGCGGACGCGCCCGACCCCGACCTCCTGATTCGCACCGGCGGCGAAATGCGGTTGAGCAATTACCTCCTTTGGCAGCTAAGTTATTCGGAGCTTTGGATTTCCGACGTTCTTTGGCCCGACTTCACCAAGGAAACGCTTTGGGACGCGATTCGCGCCTTCCAAGGCCGCAAACGTCGCTTCGGCGGTTTGAACGCCCCGGAAAAAGCGGACGGCGTTCTTTAACCGCGTTCGCAACCGACGCTATTTAACGCTTTAACAACAGCCCGGCGCGCCCCGTTCGAAACGGCCCGCTCGAAACCGCGTTCCCGAGACGCGGTTTCTTTTTCCGCGCCGACCCTGTTGCGTTTTTCAAATAATCAAACCGCTTTATCGTCGCCGTTTTCAAAAAATCAAACGTTCTTTTTTCCGCTTCGCGTCGTCTTTTCCGAAAATAATTCCGCGTCGTTTTCTTGAAACGCGCTCTTTCTTTTGTTATAATTTGCGTTAGCGGCGTTCGATTTCTTCGCGTCGCCCGCCGATTCCGCGTTTTTTTTCCCCGCGTTCATCGATTTTTCGGAGGTTTTTATGCGCCGCTTCCCAGCGTTCCGCCGCTTCATTTTCTTCGCAACCGTTTTTATTTCAAGCGTTTGCAACAACGCGTTTAGCGCCGACGCTCCGCCGAGCGACGCGCTTTCCGCCGACTTCCGCGCGAAAATCGTCGACGATTGGCGCCGTCAAGAAGCGACGTTCGGTCGCGAGTTCGGTTCCCGCGAGTCGCTCGACGCCCTCAAACTCCGCGCCGCCGACCTGCTCGACTACCTCGACGCCGAGGAAGCGACGACGCCCGCCCTCCGCGCTCGACTCGTCGCCGCGCTCGCCGACGCCGAAAAACTCCCGTCCGACGCCGACGACGCCGCGACGCTAACCGCTTGTGAAAACTTGCGTTGGGCCGTTCGCAACGCGGCGCTTTCCAACCCGCTCGTCGCTGGGAAGCCGCTTCTTTTCGCCAAGAAAAACCGTTTCGTTTGCCAAATGTTGCACGAATATCTTGGCTATTATTACGAGTACGGCGGGATTTCCGGCGGCGGCCTCTTCGTCTTGGAGAAGCCCGGTTTTTCCGACGCGACCCGCGAACTCGGCGCCGGAAAACTCCCGCGCGGCGTCTATCAAACGCCTTCCCTATCTTTCGACGGCAAAACGGTTTACTTCTCGTTCGCCGACCTTTCGCAAGTTCAGCCGGAAGACGCGCCCCTCCGAACGTCCCGCGACCTCGCCGGGCTCGGACTTTGGGAACGCTTCCACGAGGAGTACGAAAACCGCGAAGACGGCAAGTTCCACCTCTTCGCGCTCGATCTCGAAACCGAGACGCCGCGCCAACTTACGTTCGGGCCGTTCGACGATTTCTCCCCCGTTCCGCTCTCGGACGGTTCGCTCGGTTTCGTCTCGACGCGACGCGGCGGCTTCGCCCGTTGCAACTCGCACTGGGAACCACTCCAAACGCATACGTTGCACCAACTTACGCCGGACGGCAAGACGATCCGCCGCCTCTCCTATCACGAAACGGACGAATGGAATCCGTCGCTAACCCCCGACGGCAGAATCGTTTACACGCGTTGGGATTACGTCGACCGCGACGCCGCGAAACATCACGGTCTTTGGCTGACGAATCCCGACGGAACGAACGCGACAAGTCTTTTCGGCAACTACACTTACGAAGTCAACGCTTGTTACCAAGCGCGGGCGATTCCGGACTCGAACAAGTACCTTTTCATCATCGGCGGGCACCATTGGGTTATCGGCGGCGCCCTCGCGCTCCTCGACCCGTCGCGCCTCCAATACGACGCGGAGACCGCCGAAGATTCGCTCGCGCCGATCGAGAATCTTTCGCCGGAAATCGAATGGGCGGAGTCGCCGAACGAATGCCCGAAGTCTTATTATTACGCGCCTTATCCGCTTTCGGAAGACGTTTACTTTACGTCGTACAGCGCGGAGCCGCTCGGCGGAATGGCGTCCCCCGACCATCCGACCGACGCCGGCAAACTCGGACTTTATTACCGCGACCGTTTCGGGAACCTCGAACTTTTGTTCGACGACCCTAACTTTTCCTGCCTTTGCCCGATTCCGCTCGAAGCGACCGAAGCCCCGGCGCCTTTCCCGACCGCGCTTCCGCCGTCGGCGTTCGAACCGCGCGGCGAATTTGGAACGCAAAACGAGCCGTCGTCTGGACTTGCGACCGGACCTTGGGCCGAGCTTTGGGACGCTCCCGCCCTCGACGAAACGGCGCTTGACGCCGCGTCGCCCAACAACGAAAAAACGCCTGTTGACGTCGCGTCGTTAAACAACGAAAAATCGATCGTTGACGTCGCGTCGCCCAACAACGAAAAACCGCCTGTTGACGTCGCGTCGTCAAACAACGAAAAATCGCTCGTTGACGCCGCGTCGTTAAACAACGAAAAATCGCTCGTCGACGACGCCGAAGCGTTTGGAACCTTTTTCCTCGCCGACGTTTACGAAAGTCTCGCGCCGCTTCCGGAAGGTCGCGAAATCGTCGAGTTGCGCGTCTTCCAACTCTTGCCGAAATACCCCGAATTCCCCGGCAACGTCCCGCGACTCGGGCACGCTTACGCGGAAAACGCTCGCCTTTACCTCGGTTCCGTTCCGGTCGAAGCGGACGGCTCGGCGCACTTTAAAGCCCCGTCGCGCAAGCCTTTATACTTCCAAGCGGTCGACGAAACCGGACGCGCCGTTCAGACGATGCGGAGCGAAGTTTACCTACAAGACGGCGAAAGTCGCGGTTGCGTCGGCTGCCACGAGCAAGCCGGTTACACGGGCCGAAACGTTGAAACGCAAAGCCTTGCGCTCGGTCGTCCGGCCTCCGAACTCGCGCCCGGGCCAAGAGACGCCCGCCCGTTCGCTTATCCGCGCTTGATTCAGCCGATTCTCGACCGCGCTTGCGTCTCCTGCCATCGCGACGCAACCAACGACGACAAAACGACTTCCGACTCCTCTCAAACCGTCGCGCCCGATTTAACCGGCGCCGTCGAAGGCGAGTTTACCCGCTCCTACGACGCTTTGAAGCCGTATTTGCGTTGGTACGAATGGGGAGGCGCGTCGATTCAACAGGTCGCGACGCTCCCGGGCCGTTGCGGCGCCGACGAAAGCCCGTTGACCGCGATTCTCAACGACGAAAATCACCGCGACCTGCCGAATTTCACCGACGCCGACCGGCGAACGCTTTACCTCTGGCTCGACGCAAACGTCCCGTTTTACGGCGTTTACGACCGACGCGAACGTCAAAAAATCTTGAACGGCGAACGCGTCGCGCCGCCGCGCCTCCAATAACAGCCGCTTCCGTTTCCAGCGCGACGCCGGAACAGTTCGTTTCGTCCCGGCGCCGCGCTAGACGCTTCGTTTTTCAAAAAATCAAACAAAAGGATTTTTTTCAATGAACGACCAACGCGATTTCCTTGACGATCTCCCCGAAGAACTGCCGGAAGACCTTTTCAACCAAGACTTTACCGACGCCGAACGCGAACGCGGCGGTCAATATGTCGAACGCCTTCTCGAAGAAATTTTGGGCCCAAGCGAACCGCTTGTCCTACATTCGATCGTTCCGTTTTGCATCGGCGGGGCGCTCGACCTTTACTATTACGCCCAGTCGCGTTTCGGCGGAACGTTTTTCGCGTCGCAAGAGTTGACGGCGCCGGAATTTCTTCCGTCAAATCAGTCGTTCGACGCGCTCGAACTCGCGATTGCGACGCGACTTACGGTCAGCTCGCAACCGGAATTGACAATCT
>JAFYVO010000009.1 GCA_017549085.1 Thermoguttaceae bacterium | reverse complement strand
GCGGAACAAGCGGGGGAAGTTTATCCGGAAACGACGAAGAAATACGTCGCTTCCGTCGAGCCGATCGAACAAGCCGACTTAGTCGCTCGCGTCGCGGGGACGCTTCTCGCTCGTCAGCGTCAAGCGACGGTCGAAGACGGCGTCGCGGGGGTTTTTTCCAGCTCCGAAGTCGTCGAGCAAGCGCTCGAGCAAGCGTTGCAAAATATGACCGACGGCGGCGTCTTGGAAGATTTGCCGAGCGTTAAAGCGGCGATGGAAGATTCGTTGGCGCGCTTGAAGGCCTCGAACGCCGCGCCGAACGAAACGTTCGTCGAAGGGGGCTTCGTCAAAGCCGGGCAAAAACTCTTCTCCGTCGACAAAACGCGCTACCAAGCGAACGTCGGCGTCGCGATCGCGACGATTCAAGAGTTGGTCGAACGAATCAAATACGCGAAAACGAATTTCGGGCGCGTCAGCTCCCTTTACGCGAAAAACGCCGGTTCGCTCGACGATATGCAGAAAGCGGAAACGGAGCTGCGCAGCGTTCAAGCGCAACTCGGGCTCGCCGTCTCGCAACTGAAACTTTCGGTCGACGAACTTTATCACGCCGACGTTTATTCGCCGATCGACGGCCGCGTCGGCCGCGTCGAACGCACGACCGGGAACTACGTCAAGGCGAACGACGCGCTCGCGACCGTCGTTCAAACGAACCCGATTTACGTTCGTTTTTCGCTCAGCGAACGCGACTTCCTGACGATGTTCGGCGGCGACTTCGGCAAAATGAAAAAAGAAGCGAAAATCGCCCTGAAACTTTCGGACGGCGGCTACTATAAAAAAGCCGGAACCGACGAAATCTGCTACGGAACCGTCGCGATGCGCGACAACGTCGTCAAAACGACGACCGACACCGTCAAAATTTGGGCGACCTTCGAGAACCCGGCGTCGGCCAACGGCGACGAACCGCTCGTTCCGGGGGGCGTCGTTACGGTCGAGCTGACGCGCAAAGAAAACAACCTCGTTCCGTCGGTCAAACCGTCCGCGGTGATGTTCGACGGCGAAAGCTACTTCGTTTACGTCCTGACCGACGAAATCTCGATCGACGAACTTTACGAAGAAATCAAACGCGACTCCCGCTTCAAGGCGCAAGTCGAGGAAGTCGAAACCGGCGCCAAAACTCGCGAAGAGTTTATGGCCGGGTTCCTCAAACGTTACGAAACGAAAGACCCGAAAACCCAAGAAGTCGTTTCGGTCGACTTCCAAGACGGCAAGGTCGTCGACGGCGTCGACAAAGCCGGGAACGCGCTCGATTATAAGATGATTCTGCGCCGCTCGGTCGTTCCGGGCCCGACGCAAGGGAACGTTCAAGCGATTTACTCCGGTCTCGAACAAGGCGACCTCGTCGTGATGGACGGCACGCACAAAGCGAAACCGTTCGACGTCGTTCGTCCGGTCGGCGCCGACTTCGCCGCCTCCGTAGCGCCGCAACCCGCCGCCGAAACGGAAGCGACCGAAGAAGCGCCCGCCGTCGAACTGGACGCCGTCGAGGAAGCCGTCGAGCCGCAAGCCGCGGCGAGCGCTTGGACGAAGGAAAACGTCCGCTTCTTGGCGACCGGCGCCGCCGTCGCGTTCCCGATTATCGGGCTCGCGTTCTTCCGCGCTCGCCGTCGTTCCGTTAAGGACGAGGAGGCCGACGTCGAATGATTTCCGATATTTTTATTAAGCGCCCTAAACTGGCGATCGTCATCTCGTTGGTGATGATGCTCGCCGGGGCGATCTGCATTCCGATGCTTCCGGTCGCGGAGTATCCGGAGATCGCGCCGCCGACCGTTCGCGTCTCGACGAGTTACGTCGGCGCCAGCGCGCAGGTCATCACCGAAACGATCGCCGCGCCGCTCGAAGAGCAGTTTAACGGGCTCGAACACCTCCTGTACTATTCGTCGACGAGCGACAACAGCGGGAACTACTCCTGCACGATCACCTTCGAATACGGAACCGACGCCGACATCGCGCAGGTCAACGTTCAGAACGCCGTCAAGCGCGCCGAAATGGTCTTGCCGCAAGAAGTCAAGAACCAAGGCGGTCAAGATCAAAAGCGTTCGAGCGACATCCTGTGTATGATCGCGTTCTTCACCGACCCGAAAGTCGCGCCGGACCGCACCGTCAGCGACCTGAGCAACTACATTCGCGCCAACGTTAAAGACGACTTGGGGCGCGTCGACGGCGTTAGCTCCGCCGACTTGATGGGGGGCTCGGTCTACAGTATGCGCGTTTGGTTGGACCCGCTCCGCATGTCCGCGATGGGGATTTCCGCGACCGATATTTCGAACGCCATCAAGACGCAAAACATTCAAGCCGCGGCCGGTTCGGTCGGGGTCGAAAAGTCGAACGACTTCATTCAGTTCAAGATCAACGTTCTCGGGCGTTTGAAGACGGTCGAAGAATTTGAAAAGATCGTCGTCCGCTCCGACGCCGACGGCGACGTGACGACGCTCGGCGACGTCGCGCGAATCGAACTCGGCGACGAAAACTACTCGGCGCACGCCGCGTCGAACGGCAAGGAATGCTGCGGTCTCGGGATCAACCGCACGACCGACGCGAACGCGCTCGACACGATCGAAGCGGTGCGGGCGCGTTTGGCGGAGATTGAAAAACGTTTCCCGGAAGGGATTTCGTATCAAATCGTTTACGACCCGACGCAATTCATTATGTTGACGTTGAAGGAGGTTATCGTCACCCTCCTCGAAGCGCTCGTTCTCGTCGTTTTGGTTACGTACCTCTTCCTGCAAAACTGGCGCGCGACGCTGATTCCGGCGGTCGCGATTCCGGTTTCGTTGGTTGGGACGTTCCCGATTCTCCTCGCGCTCGGGTACAGTATCAACCTCTTGACGATGTTCGGCTTGATTTTGGTCGTCGGCTCCCTCGTCGACGACGCGATCGTCGTCGTGGAAAACGTT
>JAFYVO010000106.1 GCA_017549085.1 Thermoguttaceae bacterium | reverse complement strand
TTGAATATCGCGTTGGCGTTTCCTAGCTCGGCGGCTTGTCGGAATAGACGAGCGGTTTCGACGGGGTCGGGGTCGACGCCGTCGCCGTTTTTGTAACAGACGCCGAGGTTGTTTATTGCGTCGGCGTTTCCTTTTTCCGCGGCTTGGCGGTATAGTCGAACGGCTTCGACGGGATCCGGATCGACGCCGATTCCGCCGTGGTAACAGCGACCAAGGTGGAATATTGCTTCGACGTGTTCTTTTTCCGCGGCTTGTCGGTATAGTTGAACGGCTTTGACGGGGTCCGGATCGACGTTGCAGCCGATTTCGTAAATGACGGCGAGTTTGAATGTTATCTCGGCGGCGTCTAATTCGTCGTCTCGGCGAAGCAGGCGCTCGGCTTCAGCGGGATTGCGTTCGACTTCGAATTGGTAGAGAAGCGAGAGTTTGTAAAGCGAGTCGACGTCGCCAAGCTCCGACGGCTCTTGGAGGCGCTTGGTATCGGCGCTAAGGACGGGCGTTTGAAACGACGGCGTTTCGGCGGGTTGCGCCGAGTCGCGTTTGTTTGAGTTGGAAGACATTGCGGTTCCTCGAGCGTGTTGTTAACGGGGGCGAGTGGAAAATGGAAAACGGGCGTCGGCGAACGGCGTCGCAAAAAATACGAGGCCGAAGCCGTCGCGTTAAGCGGGGAAAGGTAAGACGTTTCTTACCTAAGATAGAAACGTGAAAATAAGTTTTTGGCAAAAAAAAAGGAGAAAAAAAGAAGAAAAAGCGAAAAAAAAAGGAAAATTTTTCGTCGCGCCGACCGCCTCGTCGCGAAAACGCAAAAAAGATTTTAGGGACTTTTCCCGATTAAGGAGCGCGAACGTTGAGTAAATCGCGACAAAGATGAAAAAAAGCGTCCGTCGGTCGCGACGAACGCTTGGTCGTTGGGAACGCGGCGCCTCCGAGAGAAAACGCCGCGTCGGTCGGCGGAGCGAAATCGTTAAGTCGCCGAACCGTTTCAGTCGGCTAAACGGGCTGAAACGGTCGCGCTTGCCAACTTGGCGAAGTTCGCTAAAACGGTTGAGCTTGTGAAGTTGGCTAAATTGGCGAAGTCGCGGCGCTTACGCGAGCCACTTCGCGACGTCTTTCGCCCAGTAGGTGAGGATAATCGTCGCTCCGGCGCGTTGAATCGAGGTCAGCGTTTCCAAAACGACGCGCTGTTCGTCGATCCAACCGTTCGCGGCGGCGGCTTTCGTCATACTGTATTCGCCCGAAACGTTGTACGCGGCAAGCGGCAGACCCGGGAAGCGGTCTTTCGCCATTCGGATAATATCGAGGTACGGGAGCGCCGGTTTCACCATAATAATGTCGGCGCCTTCCGCGACGTCGAGCTCGATTTCGCGCATCGCTTGACCCGGCGCCGAAGCGGGATCCATTTGATACGAGCGACGGTCGCCGAACTGCGGCGCGCTCTCGGCGGCTTCGCGGAACGGACCGTAGAAGGAACTCGCGTACTTCGCCGCGTAGCTCATAATCGGAATCCGTTCGAAACCGTTTTCGTCGAGCCCGCGACGAATCGCGCCGATCATCCCGTCCATCATGCCGCTCGGCGCGACCATATCGACGCCCGCCCCAGCGTGAACGACCGTTTGTTTGACGAGATTCGCGAGCGTCGCGTCGTTGTCGACGTCCCAATCGGCTTCGCCGGCGCCGCATTTATGCATGACGCCGCAGTGGCCGTGGTCGGTGTACTCGCAGAAACAGACGTCCGAAATCACCAAGAAATCTTTGCCGACGACGTCTTTCAGCGCCTTGATCGCTTCCGCGACGATACCGTGTTCGCACATCGCGTCGGAACCGACCGCGTCTTTCGTTTCCGGAATCCCGAAGAGGATAACGCCGCCGATTCCGAGTTTTTCGGCTTCCTTGACTTCCTTGACGAGTTCGTCGATCGAAAGCTGGTATTGGCCCGGCATCGCGCCGATCGGGACGCGGACGCCGACGCCCGGACGGACGAAGAGGGGCAAAATGAAGCGGTCGGGGGAAAGAATCGTGTCGCGAGTCAGGCGGCGGACGCCGGAGTGGTAACGGAGGCGGCGCAAACGAGCGGCGGGAAAAGCGGCGGAAAAGGTCGTGTCGGACATAAAACGCTCCTTAAAGCCGGTCGGCGCGCGGCGGCGTCGAGGCGGAAAACGCGTCGGAAACTAACGAACGAAACGCAAGCGCCCGACGCGAACGCTTGCGTTTAACGTGTTTTCGCTTATATCGGCGAAACTTGCGCCGCGCTCGAATTTTCTCGCGAAAAAGAAGAAAATCGTCGCGCCGCGGCAAAAACGCCCCTCGAAACGGCGAACGTTGCCGCCCGCCGTCGAGAAATTTTCAGGTCGCGGCGGCGATTAGAAGTATTGACCGACGTTCGACTTGAAGTTCTTGTAAATTTGGCTGACCGATTGGTTGCAGTGAATGCGTTTGATCGCTTCGCCGAGGACTTCCGCGCAGGAAAGAACCTTGATTTTCGGAATTTCGTGTTCCGGAAGAAGCGGAATCGTGTCCGAAAGAACGACGCTTTCGACCGGCGCTTCTTGAATGCGTTGGATCGCCGGACCGCAAAGGATACCGTGCGACGCGGCGACGAAGACTTTCGTCGCGCCCATTTCTTTGACGACGCGAGCGGCGCCGCAGATCGAACCGCCGGTGCTGATCATATCGTCGAAGAGGAACGCGACGCGACCTTCGATCGGGCCGCCGATGAGGTGCGCTTGTTCGACTTCTTCGCCGCTGTGGCGACGTTTGTCGATGATCGCCAAGCTGCCGCCGAGCGCCGTAACGTGTTTAACCGCGCGCTTAATGCTCCCGGCGTCCGGGCTGACGACGACGCATTCTTCCGGCGCGTAACCGAGGCTCATAATGTAATCGTCCAAAACCGGCGACGCGCTGAGATGGTCGAGCGGAATGTCGAAGAAGCCTTGGATTTGCGCGGCGTGCAAGTCCATCGAAACGACGCGGTTCGCGCCGGCGCATTCGAGGAGGTTCGCGGCGAGTTTCGCGGTGATCGGAACGCGGCCTTCGTCTTTGCGGTCTTGACGAGCGTAGCCGAAGTACGGAATGACCGCCGTGATACGACCGGCGCTCGCGCGACGGAAGCTGTCGATCATCACCAAGAGTTCCATCAACGAATCGTTGACCGGGCGGCACGTCGATTGAACGATGAAGACGTCTTTACCGCGAACGTCTTCTTCGATACGGCAGAAGGACTCGCCGTCGGGGAACTTTTGAACGCTGATGGCGCCCGGCGCCAAACCGAGGTAATTGCAAATTTTTTCAGTCAGCGCGGGGTTGGCGGTTCCGGAAAATACCTTTAACGTGTCCATAATCTGTCCCAATAATCGTTATCTGTCGAACGGCGGATTTAAACGCGACGAAAACGGAAACTCGCGCCGCTTTCTTTGGTGAAAAAGCGTTTCGACGCGCCGCGTTCGTCGGTTCGCCGACGTCAAAATAGGGAAGACGGCGAAGGATTGCGAACGGAACGCCCGAAATAGTTTCCGTATTTCGCTAATTATAACTCGTTTAGTAACGTTCGACAGGGGGGCGCTTCCGTCCCTTTTCGTTTTTCCTGAAACGCTTGCCGTGCGGCGTCGTTATAATCCATATAAACGCCGCCGCTTGGCGCCTTTGGTTCGACGCTTTTGGGAAAAGCGCGCGGACTGTTATTTATGGAACGGTTTTTTCAACGCCGCGACCATAATTTCTTGGCGGTTGTATTGGAGCTGGCGAGCCTTCACGCGGTTGAAGCCCCAACTCTTGACGCGCGCCAAATATTCCGGGATATGGTCGGCGAGGTTCCAGTCGAAGAATTTCAACGTAAAGAGAAGCCCGCGAGCCGCGACGTCGCCGCGACCGACGATTTCCTCCAACGCGTCGAGGGCGTAGTTCGGCGCGACGTTCATATCGGTCAGGAACCAACGCGATTTGCGGAACGTTTTGCGTTTGATTTGGTTGATCTTGCCGCGCAGATGCGTGAAGTTCGGGTGCGCCAAAACTCGCGGGTCCATCTCGGCCGGGTCGACCCCGTACGTCTCCGCGCCGCGAGCCAAGAGCGCTTGCGAACCGCCCCCCGGGGAAGCGCCGACGTCGACGCAACGCGAGCCGACGCCGATCGGGAACCCGGCCCAGCGGAGCCCCTCTTCGAACTTCAAAAACGCTCGGGACGCCGCGTCGGTCGGGAGTTCGAGCGGGAAGAGACCGCCCGGGTAGCGCGAATGAACGTCGGAAACGCGGTGGAAACCGATTCGCCATTCGGTTTCGTCGACGACGGCGACGTCGAGGCAAATTTCGCCCGGTTCCCCCGGCGCGTCGAGGCGGTCGGCGTTCGGGCCGAACGCGGCGCGGAACCGCTCCGGCGCGCCGTCGTAAATTCGGCGGTGCAGGTCGTAAGCGAGGGGCGTCAATCCGGGTTCGAAGCCGCGCGTCCCGACGGCGAAACGGTCGCGTTCGTAGACGTGAATTCGGGCGAGCGTCGGCGCCGGAGCGTTCGAAGCGCCGCCGAAGAGCCGCCTATTTTGCGCGTCTTCGCCAAATTCAAGCGCCGCGAGTTCCCAAACCTTCGCGACCGCCGCCGCGACGTCGAACGAACCGTCCGGCGCGGCGCAGTTTTTCGTGAAGACGTTTCCGAGCGAGTGAACGCAGGAACGAGCGAAAACGGTGCGGAGCGTCGGCACGTCGAGCGCGAGCCGCTTTTCGAGCGACTCCGGTTCCGGGAGCTTGAAGGTCAAGAAACCGGGGCGCGAGTACGAAAAGCGGTAATTCGGGCGCCGCTTTTCCATTTCCTTCTTCAACGCCGGTTCGGCGCCGCGTTGGCAAGTTAGGTAAATAAAGAAAGACGGGGGGGCGTTGGTCGACAAAGGAGGCCTCGTTGCGAACGCGTCGCGGAGCGCGGCGCGGTAATATAGGGGGAAAAATGACGGTATGCGGACGAAATTTTGACGTTTTTTTGCAAAATTTTGCGAATTTTGGGCGCCCCGGGGCGCCGTCGACGCGATTTTCTTGTTATAATGGAAAGCGTCGAGAAACGTCGGCGACGCGACGGGCGGTCGAACGCCGACCGTCGTTTATGATACAACAGATTGGCGGCGCGGTCAAGAATCGCCGCGCCGAGTTAAAAGAATTTTTATTAGCCCGACGGCGCGTCGAGGCTTGACGCCGCGAAGAGCGCGGCGCGGTCGGATCGCGCCCGTTTGGGAATAAAGGAAAATCGATGGATTCGGTGAAAGTTGGTTTGATCGGTTTCGGAACGATCGGCGCGGGCGTCGCCGAGATTTTGCTTGGCAAGACCGAGACGATTGCTCGCTCGACCGGGAAAAAAATCGAGCTGGTTAAGATTTGCGATAGAAATACGACCGCCGACCGCGGCGTCGCGGTTCCCCCGGGCGTTCTGACCGACGATATGTCCGAAATTCTCGACAATCCGGAAATTTCGATCGTGATCGAGTTGATCGGCGGCGTCGACGTCGCGCGAACGGTCGTTTTGCGGGCGCTCGAAGCCGGGAAAGACGTCGTTACCGCGAACAAGGCGCTGATCGCCAACTGCGGGCCGGAGCTTTTTGAAAAGGCGCGTTCCTTGGGGCGAACGATCGGCTTTGAAGCGTCGGTTTGCGGCGGCGTTCCGGTTTTGGCGTCGTTGCAAACGTCGTTGCTGGCGAACCGTATCGAGTCGATCAAGGCGATCGTCAACGGCACCTGCAACTTTATCCTGTCGCAAATGGAAGAAAACGGCGCCGATTATCAAGACGCGGTCAAGGAAGCGCAACGACTCGGGTTCGCCGAAGCGAATCCGACGCTCGACGTCGACGGAACGGACTCGACGCAAAAGCTCGCGATCTTGGCGCAACTGGCGTTCGGCGCCGCGGTCGATTGGAAAGCGATTCCGCGCGTCGGGGTCGACGTCGTCGACGCGCTGGACGTTCGATACGCTCGCGAACTCGGTCGCCGCGTTCGCCTT